>NZ_JAMYSG010000016.1:0-162654 GCF_040321815.1 Mesorhizobium sp. M0239 | reverse complement strand
GTGCTCGATCAGCCAGACGGTGAAGCGTGTGAAGTTGCTTCGTCCGCCATCTCCCCACGGTGGGCCGTTGTCGAAAGCCATGCGCTGCGGCAGCCCATAGCGGCGAAAGGCGGCAATCAGGTGGGGTTTGACCGTTTCGCCGGTCTCGTTGATGCAAGCCTGCAGCACGACGGAGAAGCGCGAATGGTCGTCGAGCGCGGTCAGCGGATGCAGCCGGCCGCCCTGCCGCAATGCGACATGGCCCTTGAAGTCCATCTGCCACAGATCGTTGGGGGCGGCATGCTCGAAGCGCCCGAACGGCTTGGCTCCACCCCCGAGCAAACCCAGCTCGACGCCATTGCGGTGCAGGATCCCGGTCACCGTGGAAGGTGCAGGCGAACCGGTTCCCTCGCGCCGCAGGACCTTGGAGATCTTGCGTCCGCCCCAGGCCGGGTGCGCCCGGCGCATGCCAAGAACCGCCGCCTCGACTGCATCCGGGCTGCGCGCCGGGCTCGTCGCTGGACGGCGCGATTGCTCCGCAAGCCCGGCCTCGCCATGGGCGCGATACCGCGCGATCAACTTGTGACCACAGGTTCGGCCAATCCCGAAACGACGACAAAGCGCACTGACATTGCTGCCATCCTGCACCGCAAAACGCACAAACTCCAACTTCCCATCCATCACGCTGGTGTTCCCAAATGGCATCGCGAACCTCCCGGCGCAAAGCACGCCAAACTGTTCGCGATGTCCTCGCACACCTGTTCGCGATGTCTCCGGTCCAAACAGGGGGGAGATTGGCAGTTTCGATCGCGGTGCTCTTCTTGCAGCGTCGACTATTGGCGAAAGCAGAAACGACGTCCGATCTCCCCCCTTGCGGGGGAGATGCCCGGCAGGGCAGAGGGGGGTGTGACGGAACGCCATCGTTCCTACTACTTCCCCTTCCAAACCGGCTCACGCTTCTCCGCAAAAGCGCGAAAACCTTCCATGCCGTCTTCGGAGCCATAGAGTGCATCGACCGTCGCCAACTGGCGCCGCGTCACCCTGTTCATCGCATCCTGGAAGGTCAGCGCCTCGGCCACGCGCGCCGTCTCCTTGATCGCGGCAAACACCAGCGGCGGGCCGCCAGCCAGCAGCCGGGCGATCTCCCAGACGCGATCTTCCAGCCTTTCCTTGGGCAGCACCTCGTTGACCAGGCCCCAGCGATGCGCCTCGGCGACATCCATCCAGCGGCCGGTGAGCAGAAGGTCCATGGCGACATGGTAGGGGATGCGCTTCGGCAGTTTGATCGTCGCCGCGTCGGCCAGCGTACCGGCGCGGATCTCGGGCAGCGCGAAGGAGGAATGATCGGAGGCGTAGATGAGGTCGCAGGACAGCGCCAGCTCGAAGCCGCCTCCGACCGCCATGCCGTTGACGCAAGCGATGACCGGCTTGTTGAGGTCGCGCAATTCCTGTAGCCCGGCAAAACCGCCGACGCCATAGTCGCCGTCGACCGCATCGCCGCCTGCAGCGGCCTTCAAATCCCAGCCGGCGCAGAAGAACTTGTCGCCTGCGGTCTTGACGATGGCGACGCGCAATTCCGGATCGTCTCGGAATGCCTTGAAGGTCTCGCCCATCAGCCGAGAGGTCTTCAGGTCGATGGCGTTGGCCTTGGGCCGGTCGAGGGTGACTTCGAGGATGGTGCCCTCGCGGCGGGTCGAAATGACGTCAGACATTCGTGTTCTCTCCCAGCACCAGCAGCGCGTCGGCGATCCAGGCGCCCTTGCCCTCTGCACAGACGATCAGCGGGTTGATGTCGAGTTCCTCGATCTCACCGGCATTCTGCTGCACGAAGGCGGCAATGCCCGAAATGGCATCGATGGCAGCCGCGACATCGGCTTTCGGCCGGCCGCGATAGCCTTCGAGCAGCGGGAACAGTTTCAGGCCGCGCAGCGCCGCCTCGATATCGTCGCGGGTCGCCGGCAGCATGAGCGTAACGCTGTCGCGCAATAGCTCGACCAGCACGCCGCCGGTGCCGAGCGTCATCACCGCGCCGAACATAGGGTCGCGGGTGAAGCCGACGATGAGTTCGGCGACGCCGTCGCGCACCATGCGCTCGACATAGAGCCCGGTGCCGAGTGGCAAGAGGTCATGCGCTGCGGTGCTGACGGATTCGGCATCCCTGAGATTGAGCCTGACGGCGCCAACTTCGGATTTGTGGCTGACGCCGAGCGCCTTCAGCGCCACCGGGAAGCCAAGCGCCATGGAAGAGATCACCGCCTCGACCGCATTGGCGGCGCGTTCGCCCTTCGGCACCGGCAGGCCGGCCTTGATCAGCCGTGACTTCGCCTCGGCCTCATCGGGCGTGACGTGGTCGCCGCCAGGCGCACCGGATGCGGACGTGTCGATCGGCTGCGCCTGCGGTTCAGCCCAAGCCCAGCCGATGAAGGCCGCCGCCCCGGCGGCATCCATGGCTTCCGAAATGCCGAACAACGGCACCATGCCGCGCGCCATCAACTCGGCCGTGTATTCCTCCGGCAGGTTCTCCGGCAACGAGGAGACGATCGCGCCATGCGCCTTGTTGGTCTTCAGCGCCGATTCGAAGGCGCGCAGCGTCGTCCACCAGTCGGTGACCGAGCAGCGGTCGGGGCGCGGAAAATCGAGCACCAGCATGTTGAGGTCGAAGCCGCCCGACACCATGGCGGTGAAGGTGGCGGTCATCGCCGGCTCGTTGTTCCAGATGAAGGTGTGATAGTCCAAGGGATTGGCGACCGCGACCAGCGGCCCGAGCGTCGATTTGACATGGGCGCGGTGGCTGTCGATCAGCACAGGGAAATTGACCCAGCGCCCTTCGGCGCTGTCGGCCATGACGGAGGCCTCGCCGCCGGAGCAGCTCATCGACGACAGCCTATAGCCTGGCAGCGGGCCGGTGATGTGCAGCAGCTTCAGCGCCTCGATGAAGGCGGGGATCGAATCGACTCTCGCAATGCCGAGCCGCCGCAGGAACGCACCCGAGGCCGCGTCCGAGCCGGCCAGCGAGGCGGTATGCGAGACAGTCGCCTGCCTGGCCTGTTCGGAACGGCCGACCTTCATGGCGATGATCGGCTTCTTCAGCTCGCGCGCCCGTGCCGCCAGCCGCTCGAAGCCGGCTACCGAATCGAAAGCCTCGATATGCAGGCCGAGCGACGTGACCCGCTCGTCCTCGATCAGGCCGAGCGCCATTTCGGACAGGCCGGTCTGCGCCTGGTTGCCGGCGGTCATCAGGAAGGCGATCGGCAGGCCGCGCCTTTGCATCGTCATGTTGATGGCGATGTTGGAGGACTGGGTGATGATGGCGACGCCCTTGCCGCCCTCGGCCAGTCTTATCCCGCCATGCTGGTCGGGCCACAGAAGCGCGCCGTCGGCATAATTGATCAGGCCGTAGCAATTCGGCCCGATGATCGGCATCGAGCCGGCCGCCCCGACCAGCTCGGCCTGCAGCCGCTCGCCGTCGTCGTCATAGGCCTCGGTTTCGAGGAAGCCGGCGGCAAAGCAGACGGCGCCGCCGGCGCCGCGTTCGGCCAGCGCCTTGACCACCTCTATGGTCAAATGCCGGTTGACGCCGACAAAGGCGGCGTCCGGCGCGGCCGGCAGGTCGGCGACCGAGCGATAGGCCTTGCGGCCGGCGACCTCGTCCTTGGTCGGATGCACCGGCCAGATCTCGCCGGCAAAGCCCATCTTGATCGATTGGGCGACGACGGCCGCGGCCTGCGCACCGCCGAACACGGCAACCGATTTCGGCCGCAGGAGACGCTCAAGTTTATGCATATGTTATGCCCCAAACGGACGCAGCAGCGCCCGTGAAATGATGTGGCGCTGGATTTCCGACGTGCCCTCCCAGATGCGCTCGACGCGGGCGTCGCGCCAGATGCGCTCCAGCGGCAGATCGTCCATCAGCCCCATGCCGCCATGGATCTGGATCGCCTCATCGGCGACGAAAGCGAGCATTTCGGTGGCCTTCAGCTTGGCCATGGCCATGTCCTGGTCGGTGACCGTGCCCTGATCGTACTTCCAGCCGGCTTCGAACACCATCAGGTCGGCGGCCTTCAATTCGGTCGCCATATCGGCCAGCTTGAACGACACGCCCTGGAACTTGCCGATCTGCTGGCCGAACTGCTGGCGCTGCGCGGCGTATTCCACGGCATGGCCAAGCGCCCGCTCGGCGCGGCCGAGGCAAGTGGCGCCGACCTGCAGCCGGGTGGCGCCGAGCCATGAATTGGCGACGTCGAACCCTTTATGGACTTCGCCCAACACTTGGGCGGCGGGAAGCCGGCAATCGTCGAATTCGAGGATGGCGTTGGTGTAGCCGCGATGCGAGACGTTGCGGTAGCCATCGCGAACGGTGAAGCCTTTGGTGCCCTTATCGACAAAAAAGGCGGTGATCTTCTTGCGCTTGCCGCGCGGCGAATCCTCTTCGCCGGAAGCCATGAACACGATAGCAAAGTCGGCGAGGTCGGCGTGGGAGATAAAATGCTTGGTGCCGTTGAGCACCCAGTCGTCGCCATCCTGCACGGCCGTCGCCTTCATGCCGCGCAGGTCGGAGCCGGCGCCCGGCTCGGTCATCGCCAGGCAGTCCCATTTCTCGCCGCGGATGCAGGGGAACAGATACTTCTCGCGCTGCTCGGGCGTGCCGGCCAAGAGGATGTTGGAGGGCCGCGCCACGCAGGTCCAGTGCAGCGCATAGTTGGCGCGGCCGAGTTCCTTTTCGTAGAGCAGCCAGGTCACCGTATCCAGGCCAGCGCCGCCGACATCGGCCGGCATGTTGGCGGCATAGAGCCCGGCTTCGATCGCCTTGACCTTGATCTCCTCGATCAGGTCGCGGCGCAGCACGCCGGTGCGCTCGACCTCGCGCTCATGCGGGTATAGCTCGTTCTCGACGAACGCCTTCGTCGTCTCGACGATGAGCCTCTGTTCTTCCGACAGCCCGAAATCCATGCTTCAGCCCTTCTTCTTGCCGGTCTTTTTCTTCGGCTTCTCGGCTTTTTTCACCGGCTTCAACGCCTTGGCCTTCTCGGCCGCCTTGGAGGCCGTGGGCTTCTTCGCCGCCAGTTTGGCCAACTGCCTAGTATAGTCCTTGTGCAGGGCGCCAGCGCCCCAGCCCTTGCCTTTGTTCTGCTTCGACAGCGCGTCCATGATGGCGACCAGATTATCGTCGCGGATCTTTTCCAGTTCGCGGATCGACAGGCCATGCGCCTGGTCGTCCGACTGCGTGGCGATCAGGTCGACCAACTCGTCGTTGAACTCCGGCACATCCATGAGCTTGGTCCATGGCCATTTCAGGCACGGCCCGAACTGCGCCATGAAGTGGCGCATGCCGGCCTCGCCGCCGGCGACGCGATAGACCTGGAACATGCCCATCTGCGCCCAGCGCAGGCCGAAGCCGTAGCGCATGATGTCGTCGAGTTCCTCGACCGTGCAGATGCCGTCCTTGATCAGCCACAGCGCCTCGCGCCATGCCGCTTCGAGCAGGCGGTCGCCGACGAAGGCCTCGATCTCCTTGCGGATGACCACCGGCTTCATGCCGATCGAGGCATACATCTCCTTGGCGACCTCGATCGCCTCGGGAAAGGTCTGTTCGCCGCCGACGATCTCGACCAGCGGCAGGAGATAGACCGGGTTGAACGGATGGCCAACGACCAGCCGCTCCGGGTGCTTCTTCATCGCCACCTGCATGTCGGTCGGCTTGATGCCGGAGGTCGAGGAGCCGACAATCGCATTGGCCGGCGCGTGGGTATCGATCTCGGCCAGCACGCGGTGCTTGAGGTCAAGCCGCTCCGGCACGCTTTCCTGGATGAAATCGGCATCGGCGACCGCCTCGGCGATGGTCTTGGCAAAGGTCAGCTTGCCCTCTTTCGGCAGGCCGCCGGGCACCATTTGCTTGTAGGCGCGGCGCGCGCCCTTCATCACTTCGCCGACCTTGCGCGATGCCTCGGGATCGGGATCGAAGATCGACACGTCGATGCCGTTGAGCAGCAGGCGCGCCACCCAGCCGGCGCCGATGACGCCGCCGCCGATGGCGGCTGCCTTGTTGATGATGCTCATGCGGAAGCTCCGGTTCTTGTCGCGGCTGTTGCGGGATCGATGAGGGGCACGCGCTCGCCGGCGCGGACCACCGAGGGATCGTAGGCCTTGCGGGCAAAGACTTCGAGCACGAAGGGCCGGAAGAATTCGATCGGCAGCGTGTCATAGTCGGGGTCGAAGCTGGACTGGTCCCAGCGCTCGCAAAACTGGTCGCAATCGTCGAAATAGGCGTGGCCGGCAAAGCGGTCGCGCGCATGGCGGTTGCCGCCCAGATGATGGGCATAGTAGAGCCGCTGGAAGTCGCCATGCTTTTCCACCACCCAGGTGCATTGTTCGCGCACGAAGGGTTTCAGGATCGAAGCGGCATATTCGTCGTGATTGTAAGGCGCATAGATGTCGCCGATGTCGTGCAGCAGCGCGCAGGCGATCCAGTCGGTATCGGCGCCGTCGCGCCAGGCACGCGTCGCCGCCTGCAGCGAATGGCCGAGCCTTGTGATCTTGTAGCCGGACAGGCCCGCGTCGAGCTGCACCAGCGCATCGAGCAGCCGTTCGCCGGTCCTGGCCGCATAGTCGATTTCATGCGCGGTCAGGAACTCGTAGTCGTCCCGGTCGCCATCCTTCATCGCGGTGAATTTGACGGTAGTCATGTCGACCTCCCAAGGAATAATTTATGCCGCGATCGGCGCCCGCTTGGTGAGGTTGAGCTTCTGCCGCACCTCTTCCGGCCCAAGAATCCTGGCACCGAGATTGGTGACGATGCTGGCTGCGCGTTCGACCAGCTGTGCGTTGGTCGCCAGCACGCCCTTGTCGAGCCACAGATTGTCTTCCAGGCCAACGCGGACATTGCCGCCGGCCAGCACCGCTGCCGCGGCATAGGCCATCTGGTTGCGGCCGATGGCGAAGGCCGACCAGTTCCAGGTCGACGGCACATTGTTGACCATGGCCATGAAGGTGTTGAGGTCGTCAGGCGCCCCCCACGGTACGCCCATGCAAAGCTGCACCAGCGCATCCGGGTTCAGCACCTTTTCCTCGACCAGTTGCTTGGCGAACCACAGATGGCCGGTGTCGAAGGCCTCGATCTCCGGCTTGACGCCAAGCGCCGTCATCATGCCGCCCATGGCGCGCAGCATACCGGGCGTGTTGGTCATGACATAATCGGCTTCGGCGAAGTTCATGGTGCCGCAGTCGAGCGTGCAGATTTCCGGCAGGCACTGGCGCACATGTTCCATGCGGTTGGTGGCGCCGCCCATGTCGGTGCCTTTTTCGTTGAGCGGCAGCGGCGCTTCCGGCGATCCGAACACCATGTCGCCGCCCATGCCGGCGGTCAGGTTCAGGATGACGTCGACTTCCGCCGCGCGGATGCGCTCGGTCACTTCGCGGTAGAGATGCACATCGCGCCTCGGCTTGCCGGTTTCGGGATCGCGCACATGGCAGTGCACGATCGCCGCACCCGCCTTGGCCGCATCGATAGCCGAATCGGCGATCTGCCTGGGCGAGCGCGGCACATGCGGGCTGCGGTCCTGCGAGCCGCCGGACCCGGTCACGGCACAGGTAATGAAGACCTCACGGTTCATCGCAAGCGGCATGGAACTCTCCTCCGATAGAAACAGAACACAACAATGCCCGACTTGCCGGAAACTGTTTTGCGTTTTACGAAGCTTCCATGACAAAAAGCGAAAAACCGACGATCTTTCGCGCCGAGCGTCTGCCGCTCAAGGTGACGCTGCTGGTGTTTTCCGGCTCGTCGATCATGTGCGTGGCCTCGGCCGTCGATCCGCTACGCGCCGCCAACCGTATCTCCGGCGAGACCCTGTTCGATTTTCGGCTGGTCTCGGTGACCGGCGAGGCTCCGGTCACCACATGCGGCCTGCCGGTGGCGGTCAGTGGCCGTTTCGACGCGGCCGAGCCGACTGACGTTCTCGTCGTCGTCGCCGGTTTCGGCACCCAGAACTATGCGACGTCGGCCTTGCTTTCCGGCCTGCGGCGGGCGGCGCGTACGGCCCGCGCGTGCGGCGGCGTCGAGGCGGGCACCTGGCTGGTGGCGCGTGCCGGCCTGCTGGAAGGGCGCAGTGCCACCACCCATTGGGAGGACATGGAGGATTTTTCCTCGGCCTTCCCTGGCGTCGATGTCCGCCCGGATCGCTATGTCATTGACGGACCGGTGTTCACGTCGGGTGGCGCGTCGCCGACCTTCGACCTGATGCTGCATCTGATCCGCACGCGGCTCGGCATGGCCGTCGCGCTCGATGTCGCCAGCGTCTTCATCTACGACCAGGCTCGCGCCGCCACCGACGCACAACCGCTGGTCTCGCTCGGCCGGCTCGACGGCTACGATCCGCGGCTGGCGCATGCCATCCGGCTGATGGAAGCGCATGTCGACCAGCCTCTGACCATAGAGGCGGTGGCAAAGCGTGCCGGAGTGACGGCACGGACGCTGGAAAGCATCTTTCGCAAATCTATCGGCGAGACACCGGGCGCCTATTACCTCAGGCTGCGCCTCGGCGCCGCGCGCCGGCTGGTGGTCGATACGAGGGTTGCCATGGCCGATATTGCCGGGCGGACCGGGTTCTCGTCCGCCGCCGCATTTTCGAGGGCGTTTTCAAGGACTTTCGGCGAAGCGCCGGTCAGATTGCGAAGGGGGTAGGTTTCAACGGCGATCAGACCGCGTTCTGACGGTCGCCGTCGATCTGCGAGCGCATCTGCCTGGCCAGACGGGTCTCGAAGCGGCTGGCGACAGCGCGATCCCATTCGTTCGCAATCTTGGCGTCGTCGGATTTCCTCGGCATCGCCATCAGCCTGTCGATGATCGATCCGGCCTCGCCAGGTGAGAGCAGGGCGTCGATTTCACGTTCGTTCTGCATATCGGTTCGCCTCCTTCTTCCTCTCCCGCCACGAGCCAGTCTTATACGAGATTCGTGACGGCAGTTTGAAGGCAAGAGCGAGGTCATTGAAGGGCGTCGAAGGGCAAAACCATGTCGCGGGACCGGGCCATGCGCAAAGCTGTTCCTGCGCCTTGGCAGGTCAGGTCAAGGAGAGATCTACAGCCGCTTTTCGAACAGCACCGTGGTGAAGCCACTGTCCCATTCGTCGTCTGGATAGCGGTTTTTCTCGATATAGCCGACCGCCTTGTAGAGTGCTTGTGCGGGCAGGTTGAACGTGTCGGTTTCCAGCCGCGCCTGCGCCAATCCGGCGGCGCCGATCGCCTGTTCGGCATGGGAAAGCAGCTTGCGGCCGACACCTTGGCCTTGACGGGACGCCATGACGTGCAGGGCCTCGATAAAATCCGCGCGCCAATGGATCAGGCCGGCGACCTCGCCATCGATCTCGGCAACGGCGAATTCAGGCCAACTCTGGTCGACATAGCGCCCGCCAATATCCGTCTCGACATAGCGCCGCGCCGCTGCTTCGGTGATGTTCGGCAGCCATGTGCCTTCGAAGGTTTCCTGCAGCACCTGCTTCAACGCCGGAATATCGCTCGCCTGCGCCGGGCGCACGATGATTCGATCCTCTGCCATTTTCCGTCTCCCGCCAATGCATGTCGCCCAAAAGCGCACAGCGATTTTGGGATGGCGACATGCATAAAAAGAAAGGCTGCCGCGCGGCCCTCTTTCGGCGACACGCGTGGCATCTTGATTACACGCTGGCTGCCGAAGATCTGTGCGATCCTCGGCAGCCTCGTGCGAAGTGGGCTGACTAGCAGATGGCGATGACAGCGGCTTTCAGCCAGTGGTGTCGGATGTCGGTCCAGAGATGGAGCGGCGCTCGCCTTACACGTAGCGGTTGACGATATTTTCCAGCAGTTCCTGGCGGCCGGACCTCGGCTGCGGCTCGATCTTCTTCTTGACGACACGCTCGGCGATATCCTCAAGCGTGCGCTTGCCGGAAAGCATGGCCTTGCCCTCGGCCGTGTTCCAGCCGGCATAACGTTCGGCCAGCGGCGCGGACAGCGCCTTGTCCTCGACCATGCGGGCCGCGGCTTTCAGGCCGCGTGCGCAAGAATCCATGCCGCCGATATGGCCGATCAGCAGGTCCTGCGGATCGAGCGACTGGCGGCGCAGCTTGGCGTCGAAATTGGTGCCGCCGGTCTTGAACCCGCCGGCCTGCAGGACCTGGTAATAGGCCAGCGCCATTTCCGGCACGTTGTTGGGGAACTGGTCGGTGTCCCAGCCCGACTGATAATCGTTGCGGTTCATATCGATCGAACCGAAAATGCCGAGCGCATTGGCCAGAGCCAGTTCGTGCTCGAAGGAGTGGCCGGCCAGGATAGCGTGGCCCTGCTCGATATTGACCTTGACCTCCTTCTCCAGCCCGAAGCGCTTGAGGAAGCCGTAGACCGTGGCGACATCGTAATCGTACTGATGCTTGGTCGGCTCCTGCGGCTTCGGCTCGATCAGGATCGTGCCCTTGAAACCGATCTTGTGCTTGTAGTCGACGACCATGCTGAGGAACCGGCCGGCCTGTTCCTGCTCGCGCGCGAGGTCGGTGTTGAGCAGCGTCTCATAGCCTTCGCGCCCGCCCCACAGCACGTAGTTTTCGCCCTTCAGCCGCTTGGTGACGTCGATGCAGCTTTTTACTGTCGCCGCCGCGTAGGCAAAGACGTCCGGATCGGGATTGGTGGCCGCACCCGACATGAAGCGGCGATTGGAGAACAGATTGGCGGTGCCCCAAAGCAGCTTGACGCCGGTCTGCTTCATCTTCCCCGCGAAGTAATCGGCGATCTCGTCGAGGCGCGCGGCACTTTCGGAAAAGTCCTTGCCCTCCGGCCGCACATCGGCGTCATGGAAGCAGAAATAGGGCGCGCCAAGCAGCGAGAACATCTCGAAGGCGACGTCCGCTTTCAGTTTTGCCAGCTCCATCGTGTCGGTGCTGCCTGCCTTGGGAAACCACGGCCGGTCGAAGGTCTGGCCGCCGAACGGATCGCCGCCCGGCCAGGCAAAGGAGTGCCAGTAGGCGACGGCGAAGCGCAGATGGTCTTCCAGCCGTTTGCCGGCGACGACCTCGTCGGGATTGTAGAACCTATAGGCCAGCGGATTGGTCGAATCCGGCCCTTCATATTTGATTTTCTTGATGTCGCCGAAGAATCCGCTGCTCATGATTTTCGTCCTCTCACAAAGTGCTGCCGCCATTACCTCAGGCGTAATTGGTTTCAGGCCAGCGCTGGTCGAAAAGGGCCATGTCAAAGCCACCAAACGAAGGAGACAGACCATGACCGACCTCACTAAGATCGCTGAAAACTACATCACCGCCTGGAACGAAAGCGATGCCGGCCGCCGGGCCGAATTGCTCAAGGCGACCTTCACGGAAGACGTCAGCTATCGTGATCCGCTCATGCAGGGCGACGGCCATGAAGGCGTCGCGGCTCTGATCGACGGCGTGCAGCAGCGCTTTGCCGGCTTCCGGTTCTCGCTGAAGGGCACGCCGGACGGTTTTGCCGACAAGATCCGCTTCTCGTGGAATCTCGGACCTGAGGGGACGCCTTCGGTGATCGAAGGTACCGACATCGGAATCATCGAGAACGGCCGCCTGAAGAGCGTCACCGGCTTTCTCGACAAGGTGCCGGCGCAGTGAGGACTTCTGGGGGAGGCGGGCGTGAAGCGCCCCCCTCTGGCCTGCCGGCCATCTCCCCCGCAAGGGGGGAGATGGGTTGGCATCCGCGCCTTCGCCAATCACCCACCGTGCAGGACTGGCATATCCGTCAACGCTGCTAATCTCCCCCCTTGCGGGGGAGATGCCCGGCAGGGCAGAGGGGGGTGCCTCGCGCTCACTCACGCGGTCACGCCCCGAATCGCCGGGTACAGCGCCCGGTAGCGCTGATAGGCGTCGGCATAGCCCCCGCCAAGCGCCGCGTCCGGTTCGATCGTCGCATCCGTTCTCGGTGCCGTACAGACTTCAAGCGGATCGGCACCCGTCGCAGCAATCAGACCGAGCCGTGCGGCACCAAAGGCGGCGCCGAAATCGCCGTCGGCGGGAATGTCGACAGGCAGTTGAAGCGCGGTGGCAATCGCCTTCAACCAGTAGTGCGAGCGCGAGCCGCCGCCGATCGCCGTCACCCGCGTCAAGGTCGTGCCGGCCGTGGCCAGGGCTTCGAGGCTGTCGCGGAAGGCAAAGGCCACACCCTCCAGCACGCCCTGGGTCAGCACGGCACGGCTCGATTCATGCGCCAGCCCGGTGAACGCGCCGCGAATGGCGGCATCATTGTAGGGTGTGCGCTCACCCGAGAGATAAGGCAGGAAGGACACGCCGCTGGGCGCCTTCAATGTGTCGCCGAGCTCTGCGGTCAATTCGCCGGCGCTCTTCCCGGTGATTTCGGACAGCCAGTTGAGCGAATCCGTCGCCGACAGGATGACCCCCATCTGATGCCAGGTGTTCGGCAGGGCGTGGCAGAAGGTGTGAACCGCGCTAGCCGGGTTGGGCAGGTAGGAAGCGTTGGCGGCAAACAGCACGCCCGATGTGCCGAGCGAGACGAAAGCGTGGCCGGCGCCGACCGTGCCCATGCCGCAGGCCGAGGCCGCATTGTCGCCGGCGCCGCCGGCGATCGGAATGCCGGCCTGGACGCCCCATTTCGATGCCAATTCGCTGCGCAGTGCGCCTGCCTTGTGCGTACCCTCAACCAGCGACGGCATCTGCCTCTCGTCGAGCGACGTCGCTGCGAGCAGGTCCGTACTCCAGCGCCGCTTGCCGACATCGAGCCAGGAGGTACCGGCAGAATCCGACATTTCCGAAATGTGTTCGCCCGAAAGCCAGAGCCGCAGGAAGTCCTTGGGCAGCAGCACTTTTGCGACCTTGGCGAAGACAGCGGGCTCGTTGTTTTTCACCCAGGCAAGTTTCGGCGCGGTGAAACCGGGAAAGACGATGTTGCCGGTCAGGGCGCGGAAGCGCGGATCGGCATCGAGGACAGCCGCCTCGGCATGGCTGCGCGTGTCGTTCCACAGGATGCAGGGACGCAGCACCTTGTCGGCGGCGTCGAGCAGCGTGGCGCCATGCATCTGCCCGGACAGGCCAATGCCCTTGACTGCCGCGAGTTCATCCGGATTGGAGGATCTGAGCTCGGCGATTGCGTCTTCGCAGGCCCGGATCCAGTGCTCGGGATTCTGTTCCGACCAGCCGGGATGCGGCCGTGAAACATCAAGCGAACCATGACCGGAACCGATGACGGTTTGCCCGGCATCGATCAGCAGCGCCTTGACGCCCGACGTCCCGAGATCGAGGCCCAGATACATGTCTTCCTCCCACGCCAGTTAATTTTTTCGGGTCTCGAAAAAATCTGGCTTGGCCAGTTTTTAAAACAAGATCCGCTTCGGGTCAATTCTCCGACAAATCGGCGGCGCGTCGCACAAACAGCGCTGACAGCGGACTGTCGGGCCGCGCCATCGAACGCTCGGCCGTGAGCGCCCTGGCCAGCGCACCGTCACCGGTGCGCAACGCTGCCTCGATCAGCGTCAGGTCGATAACATCGCGTTGGGCGTGGCTGCCGCCGAAACGATGAGCGATCGAGCGGATCGGCCGGATCAGGCGCACGGCCTCGGTGTAGCTGCCCTCGCCGAATGCCTTGATGGCGAGCGTCAGCGGATGGCCGACATCCCGCGTGAAAGCCGCATTGTCGTCGCTGCCACGCATGGCCTCGCGCTGCGCCTCGAGCAAAGCGAGGGCCGGCGCATCGAACCCTGCACCGACAAAGGCCATCATCGCGTGGGCATCGTTGAAGGCATAATTGCCGGCGCCGGCCTTGTGCCAATTGGCGGCGAGCGCCGCCCAGCGGTCGCCGACATTGACGCCGCCGAGGGCGAGCCGCCACAAGACTGCCGAGGCATCGACCATGTTGAGCGCCATCGTCGATTGCACGCTGTAGATAGGGCCGTCATAGAGGGCCAGCACCGCGTCGGTCTCGCCGAGATCATAGTGGAACAGCGCCAGGTGCCACCAATTGTGCACCTGCAGGAAGCTCTCCCTTGTCCACGCTTCCGGGTTGGCCTGCATCCAGGCGATGCCATCCCTTTGCCGGCTCTGCATTTCCATGACAT
Organism: Mesorhizobium sp. M0239; assembly: GCF_040321815.1. Classification (NCBI taxonomy): domain Bacteria; kingdom Pseudomonadati; phylum Pseudomonadota; class Alphaproteobacteria; order Hyphomicrobiales; family Phyllobacteriaceae; genus Mesorhizobium; species Mesorhizobium sp. M0239. Next base: position 148,618 of record NZ_JAMYSG010000016.1, on the reverse strand, counting down.
GGGCGACGGCGTGCTGCGCCCAGCCATCGCGCGGCTCCATGTCGATCGCCGCGCGGCCAAGCTGCTCGGCCCTGACATAGTCACCCATTTCCTCCAGCCCGAAGGCCTGCATGCCGAGCATGGCGTGGTAGCCGGGCATGCCGCTTTGCCATGACGGCAGGGCCCGCGCGATGCGGTCGCGCAGCATGCGGGCATTGCCGGTGAAGAAATCGATCTGGTGGCCGACCTGCAGCGCCAGCCCGTCGCGGGGGGTCTCGATGGCGACGTCCTCGAGAACGCGGCTGGCTTGATGCCATCGTCCGCTGGCGAGATGCCCAAGGGCCGAGACATGCGCCCGCTCGCGCGTGGTCGCGGCAAGCGGCAGTGCGGTCTCATGGCAGGCCTTGGCCACGGCCGTCGCCTCCCGCTCGGTGGCGAGGCCGAACAGATAACCCTTGAAGACATGCGCCATGACGAAGCCGGGATTTTCCGCGATGGCGCGGTCGACGGAGGCTACGGGATCGCCGACGAAGCACTGCAGTTCACGCACTGCCTGGCTGTAGGGGGTGAATCCCGCCTCCGTGGCGCCCGAAAGTGCCAGGCCGAATGCGTCCCTGGTTGCCATGCGATGTCCTTTTATCGACCCGTGACAGGCCCTCGATCCTTCGGCCCAAACCGATCCTAAAGCATGGGCCACGGCAACGCCAACCGCGCGCTACGCCAGGTCATTTGAGTAGTCTTTGCAGTTTAGCAACCATGCGGGGCAGATTAGGCTTTGTAAAAGCGAATGAATTGTGTCTTCATTACGGCGACTGGCGGGGGCTGGAAATCGCGAATCGAGAGGGGACGCGATGCGGCATATGAAGAACTCACTTCCGAACAGTCATTCGGAGGATGTGCAGGTGGCAGTTGCTTCGCTACGGCGAAAGCCGCATCCGCTACACCCGTGGCTTATTAGCATCCTCTCAACTACGGCTTTTGCGTTGCTGCCCAACTCCGCCGCGTTTGCCGCATGCGTGCTGGGTCCATCCGCCGGAAACACCGTCTACACCTGTGATAGCGGCGACTCAGGCGGCAGCCTCGCCGATCCCGATGGCGACAACACGCTGAATTTTCCCGCCGGCGGCACCGGGCAGATATCAGGCAACGTGACCTTTGGTGTAGGCACGGACCGCATCGATATGCAGTCAGGCACCATCACCGGCGCCGTCGATCAGGGTGGCGGCACGGATTTCTTCACCATCGGCGCGGGTACCGTCGCCGGCAATGTCCAGCAGGGCGCCGGCATCGACGACTTCAACATGAGCGGCGGCCAGATCGGTTCGCTCAACCAGGGCGATGGCCTGGACACCTTCACCATGACCGGCGGGCGCATCGTCGATTTCTTCGACGATGGCGACCGTGCCGTGATGACCGGTGGCCGCATCGGCCGCGTCAACATGAAGCTCGATCAGAATTACTTCAACATGTCCGGCGGCACCATCGACCGCAACCTCGTCACCGGCTTGGACAAGGACACGATCATCCTGTCGGGCGGCACCATCGGCGGCAACATCAGCGTCAGCGGTGGCAACGACAGCGTCACGGTCACCGGCGGTACGGTCGGTGGCGATATACTGATGAGTGTTGGCGCCGATAACTTCGTCTGGAATGGCGGCGGCATCATCTATGGCGCCGTCGACCTCGGCGGCGACAACGACACCGCCGAACTCAGCAACCTCACCAACGCCAATCTCGGTGCCACGAATACCATATCGGGTGGTCTCGGCACCGACGCGCTGACCCTGGACAACGTCAAACTGGATGGGATCAGCCGGCTCCAGAACTGGGAAAGCATCGACGCCACCAATGACACCGAGCTGACGCTCGACGGCAATCTGGTGCTCGGCGACAGCGGCACCGGCACAGGTTCGCTCAGTGTCGATGCCGCAAGCACGCTCTATGGCGGCGGTTTCAACGCGGCGATCCAGGCGTTTACGGCGGGTCAGTTGGCGCAGGTCACCAATGCCGGACGCATCGACCTGACCAATGGCAGCACCGGTGCCACCGACAGCCTGACGATTTCGGGCAATTATGTCGGCCTGGGTGGCCTGCTGCTTATCCAGACCGAGCTCGGTGACGATTCCTCCGCATCCGACAAGTTGGTCCTGTCGAGCGGAACGGCTTCCGGTTCGACCGGCATCTCCGTGGTCAATCTCGGCGGCGCGGGGGCTGCGACCACGCAGGACGGCATCATGGTCGTCCAGGCAATCAACGGGGCCACCTCGGGCGCCACGACATTTGCGCTCGACGCCCCGGTCGCCGCCGGTGCCTTCGAATATTACCTGTTCAAGGGCGGCGTCAGCGCCGGCAGCGAGGAGAACTGGTACCTGCGCTCGACGCTGAACACGCCGGCCCCGCCGGCCGCAGCCCCGCCGGTGCTGGAACCTGCTCCGCCGCCGGAACCTGAGCCGCCGGCGGCCGAACCGCCGCCGCCGCCGCCCATCGACCCTGCGCCGCCGCCGCCGCCGGAGTCCACCCCCGGCGACCCCGATCCGGTTGATCCGGCGCCGCCGGTCGTGCCGACCGATCCGCCGCCCGCGACACCACCGGCACCACCGCCGGCACCAGTGGCAGATCCGCCCCCGCCGCCGCCGGTGGTGCCAACGGAGGTGCCCGACCTACCGACACCAGCGGCGGGCGAGGAGATCCTGCTCTATCGCATCGAGGTTCCGGTCTATTCGGCCTTGCCGCCGGTCGCCGAACATCTGGCGATGACGACGCTCGGCACCTTCCACGAACGGCGCGGCGAGCAGAGCCTGTTGTCGAACACCGAGTTGTCGCCGGTCTGGGGCCGCATCTTCGGTCAGGACAGCAAGATGGCATATTCAGGAACGGTATCGCCGTCCTTCGACGGCACCCTGTTCGGCCTTCAGGCGGGCTTCGATCTGTTCGGCCGCGAAACCGCGTCGGGCCAGACCGATCGCGCCGGCCTGGTCGTCGCCTATGCCAGCATGAATGGCGACGTGCGCGGCCAGGCGCTGGGCTGGAACGATCTGTCCGTCGGCAGCATGGATATCAACGGCACCAGCGTCGGCGGCTACTGGACCCGGATCGGCCAGGGTGGCTGGTACCTGGACGGCGTCCTCATGGCTACCTTCTTCGGTGGAAACGCAACATCGTCGCGCGACATCGGCATCGATGTCGGCGGGACCGGCATCACCGCTTCGCTGGAAGGCGGCTATCCCATCGCGCTGGGGCAAGGCTGGACGCTTGAACCGCAGGCGCAACTGGTCTGGCAGCAACTGTCGCTCGACGATGCGTTGGACCGCTTTGCTTCGGTTTCCTTTGATACGGACGGCAGCGTGACCGGCCGGCTCGGCGCACGGCTGCAAGGCGAAACAACGATCAATGGCATGGCGCTGCAGCCGTACCTCAAGGCCAACATCTGGCACGATTTCGGCGGCACGAGCCATGTCAATTTCGACACCACCGATATCTCCACCGAGGGCAGATCGACCTCGTTCGAATTCGGTGGCGGTGTGATCGCCAAGGTGACGGACAAGGTCAGCATCTTCGCCACCGGCGACTACACCACCAATCTCGGCGGCGACGAGCGTCGGATCCTCGAAGGCAATCTGGGGTTCAGCGTCAAATGGTAAGGCCGGTCATGACCCCGAAAAACAGTTTCGGGGTCATGGTCAGACAGAGAGCCTAATTGCTGGAACGCATCGCCACCGTGGCGATGCCGGCGCCAACCAGCAGCGTGCCGCCGGTGCGGTTGAAGATGCGGATCGCCTTGGGATTGCGCACCACGTTGCGTGCGCGTGAGGCGATCAGCGCATAGCCGAAAGCATTGGCGAAGGCGAGCGCCAGGAAGGTCGTCTCGAAGATCAGCATCTGCGTCCAGAAATCGGCGTGTCGGTCGAGGAACTGCGGCAGGAAGGCGACGAAGAAGGTGATGCTTTTCGGGTTGAGCGCGGTGACCAGCCAGGCATGCCCCATCATCTTGGCCGATGAGACCGCGTCGGTGCGCGGTTCGGCCTTCAGTGCGCCGCCGGCGCGAAACAGTTTCACGCCGAGATAGATCAGATAGCCGGCGCCGATCAGCTTCAGGATGGTGAAGACGGTCGCCGAAGCCGCCAGCAGCGCGCCGATACCCAGCATCGACAAGGTCATCGCCGTGAAGTCGCCCAGCGCCACGCCGATCGCCATCGGCAAGGCGGTGCGCCAGCCCTGGCCCAGCGCGTAGGACACGACGAGAAGGATGGTCGGACCCGGAATGATGAGAAGGATCGTCGATGCGGCAGCGAAGGCGGCCCAGTTTTCGAAGGACATGCTCATCTCCTTTGAGCTTAAAGAAGAGGATAAATCCTGAGGCCCGGGAGAATGTAAAGAGGCGATTTCCCTAACTGCGCCAGCGGCAGATCGATGTCAGTTCGCGCCGCTCAGCGTGCTCACGATATCGGCCAGGCTGACGTTTGCGCCGAGAACCGTTGCCGCCGCGACAATGGCAGCGGCAAAAAGCTTGATGTCGGTTTTTAAGGTCTTGCACATGGAGGCCCCTCGCTGATCGCTTGAGAAGTAGGAAACACCAGTACCGGGAATATGACCCGACCGAGGTCTTTTTGTGCAGCAGCCTTCGTTCAAGCCCAGGCAAGAAGGTCGGACATCGTCAAGGCCATGCGCAAATGCAGGCTGTGCAAGGTCTTCACGCTTTATCAACCATGAATGATGAAAATGCCCGCTATCCGGCCGGACCGTGCTTCCCGCCGACAGCGTAGGGTCTGGGTATATGCGTGAGTTGCCGCAAGGTCTGACGCCGCCGCGAAATGGCGACGAAATCGAAACCGATCATCATCTTTCCCGCCGTGCCATCCTGTCCGGGGCAGGGGCGCTCGCGCTGCTGAGCGCCGCCGGTTGTTCGACCTCGGACGGGGTGTTGCCGGCGCTCGAGCTCGACGACGTCACCACGGGTTCCGTGCGGCCGATCCGGCCAAGCATCAGCGTCGACAAGAACATCACCAGCCCCGGCGTCATGTATGCCGGGCTGACCGACGGCGGCTTCAACGTGCCGGAAGTGCCATATCTGAAGGTCAAGCCGGAATTCCGCCGCCAGATCGTCGTCGACACGACAGGCGAGGCACCCGGCACCATCGTCGTCCATCTCAAGGAGCGCATGCTCTATCTCGTCCAGCCGGGTGGCGACGCCATTCGCTACGGCGTCGGCATCGGCAAGGATGGTTTCCGCTGGTCGGGTCGCGCCAACATCCAGTACGGCAGGGAATGGCCGACCTGGACGCCGCCGCCGGAGATGATTGCCCGCAAGCCTGAACTGGTGAAATGGCAAGCCGGACAGCCCGGCGGCCTCACCAATCCGCTCGGCGCGCGTGCCCTCTACATCTACCAGGACGGCAAGGACACCGGCTATCGCATCCATGGCTCGCCCGAATGGTGGAGCATCGGCCAGGCGATGTCGTCGGGCTGCGTGCGCCTGATCAACCAGGACATCATCGACCTCTACAGCCGCGTCTCCAAGAAAAATCCGGTCGTCGTCGTCTGACGCTTATGCGGCGTGTTGGCGCCGCTCGAAACTCCCGTTGCGCGATACGGCAAGACAGGCCAAGGTGCCTTGAAAACCATCGCGCCGGGAGAAATCAAGCATGGCTGGAACGTTTGTTATCGCGCAGGGCGGCGGCCCAACCGCCGTCATCAACCAGACGGTTGTCGGAGCGACGCTGGAGATCCGCAAGCGGCATCCCGGTGCCAAGGTGCTGGGCTCCATCCATGGTGTGCGCGGCATCCGTGACGGCAATTATGTCGACCTTTCCGCCATCCCCGAGGACCGGCTGCGGCTGATTGCCGGCACGCCGAGCGCCGCCCTCGGCTCGACCCGCGACAAGCCCGACGCCGCCTATTGCGATGTCATCCTCAACGGCCTGAAGAAGGCCGGCGCCGACGCCTTCATCTATATCGGCGGTAACGACACGTCGGGCACGCAGCAGATCCTGACCGATGCCGCCGGCGGCAAGATCGCCTTCGTCCACGCGCCAAAGACCATCGACAATGATCTCGAGGAAAACGACCATACGCCGGGCTTCATTTCGGCGGCCGAGTTCGTCGCTGGCGCCTTCCTCTCCGTCGATCTCGATTTCCGCGCGCTGCCCGGTATCTATGTCGGCATCGTCATGGGCCGGCATGCCGGCTTCCTGACCGCGGCCGCCGCTGCCTGGCAGCTCGACGCCGACAGCGGCCCGCACCTCGTCTACGTGCCCGAGCGCCCATTCTCGGCCGCCGGCTTCATCGACGACGTCCGTGCCACGCTCGATCGCCACAAGCGCTGCATCGTCGCTGTTTCGGAAGGCGTCAGCACCGCCGACGGCAAGGCCCTGGTCGAAAGCCTGGTGCCGCCGGACAAGCTTGAGCGCGACGCGCACGGCAACGTCAAGCTGTCGGGCAGCGACCTCCCGGCCGCACTCGAGCGCGCGTTGGCCGAAGGCCTGCCGGGCAAGCGGGCCCGCGTCGATGCGCTCGGCTACATGCCGCGCGGTTATATTGGCGCCATCAGCGCGGTCGACGCGCAGGAGGCGTTCGATGCCGGCGCTTTCGCCGTCACCGTCGCCGAACAGGGCGGCGGCTCGGTGGCGCTGCAATATGACGGCACCAGAACGGTGCTGAAGAAAGTGCCGCTCAAGAACGTCGCCGGCAAGACACGCCACATGCCGGACGATTTCATGAAGCCCGATGTCAATCAGCTGTCGGATGCCGGCATGGCCTATCTCAAGCGGCTGGTGCCGGAAAAGTACAAGGTCGGGAAGCCCTTCGTCTGATGCCGGGCTCACACTTGATGCCCGGCTCACTTCTCATGCCGGACTCACACTTGATGCCGGGCTGGTTCAGCAGGAACGTCGTCGACGACAAGACGACGATGCTGACCGAGCCCTTCGTCCATGCCTATGTTCGGGCCAATATCTGGCATCTGCGCGGTCGCGATGCCGACCTGCTCGTCGACACCGGCATGGGCATCTGTCCGCTGGCGCCGCAGATCGAGACGGCGGAGGGCAAGCCGCTGCTGGTCGTTGCCACCCACATCCATCTCGACCACGTCGGCTCGCTGCATGAATTCCCGTTGCGGGCAGGGCCAAGGATGAGCGCGGCGCAGTTCGAGACCATGGATGAGGCCGCGACCTACGCCTACATGTTCCATGACCTCGTGGGCGCCGTCTCGAAACTGCCGGCGCCCGGATGGAAGTCGGCCGACTACAGGATCCCGCCCGCGCCGTTGACGCGAACCCTGGACGAGGGCGATGTCGTCGATCTTGGCGACCGGCAATTTCGCGTGCTGCATCTGCCGGGCCATTCACCGGATTCGATCGCGCTGTTCGACGAGGTCGACGGCCTGTTCTTCAGCGGCGATGCCATCTACGACGCCATGCTGATCGACGACCTGCCGGATTCCGACCGAGCCGCCTATGTCAGCACGATGCAGCGCCTGCTCGACTTGCCGATCCGCATCGGTCACGGAGGACACGGACCGAGCTTCGACGGCAAGCGCATGCGCGAGATTGCCACGGCCTATCTCGAGCGAACCGCCGGTGGCTGAGGCTCCAGCGAGGCAGCAAGGCGGGGCCCGACGACTTTGCGACGCTGCCGCCGTGCGGATATTAAATCTTCGTAAGGTCGCCCTAAAACCCTAAATCGGGCGAATCCGCGCCCTAGATGCAAGGCCGTCGATCCGGTTGGCTGCCATGTAGGCGAGACGGGCTATTGCGACCTCGACACGCCGATGACCGATTTTCCCCGCACGGGAGAGGCCACGGCGCTGGATCAACTCTCGCCCGGACAAACGACCATGTCAGATATCCTTCGTAGGCATCGCGTCGCGGCCTTGCTGGGCGCTGCGCTGATCATATCCCCCTTCGTCATGTCTTTCGCCCAAGGCGAGGGCAACACTATTCCGACGACCCAGACGCCTGTCGCCGGCATCACCGCGCCCAATGGCTCGTTCGCACCCATCGTTGCCGCCGACAAGCCGGCGGTGGTGACGGTCACCACCGTCATGAAGGCACAGCCTGAAACGATGAGCGATGCCTCTCCTTTCGACGGCGGCTCGCCTTTCGATGACTATTTCCGCCAGTTCTTCGGTGACCAGGGCATGCCGACGCCCAAGACGCCGCCACAACAGCAACCGCAGCGCGCCGAGGCGCTGGGTTCCGGCTTCATCGTCGGCGCGGATGGTACCATCGTCACCAACAATCACGTCATCGATGGCGCCTCTTCGATCAAGGTTACGCTCGACGACGGCACCGAACTTCCGGCCAAGCTTGTCGGCCGCGATGCCAAGAACGATCTCGCCGTACTCAAGATCAAGTCGGACAAACCCCTGCCGACAGTCAAATGGGGCGATTCCGACAAGCTCATGCCAGGCGACCAGGTGCTGGCCTTCGGCAACCCGTTCGGCATCGGCACCACCGTCACGGCAGGCATCGTCTCGGCGCGCGGCCGTGACCTGCATAGTGGGCCTTTCGACGATTTCATCCAGATCGACGCGCCGATCAACCACGGCAATTCCGGCGGCCCGCTGGTGGATGTCGCCGGCAATGTCGTCGGCATCAACACGGCGATCTATTCACCCAATGGCGGCAGCGTCGGCGTCGGTTTTGCCATTCCGTCGGGCCAGGCCCAGAAGGTGGTCGCCAAGCTGATGAAGGGCGGCTCCATCCAGTACGGCTATATCGGCGTTCAGATCCAGGAGGTGACGCCGGATGTCGCGAGCGCCATCGGGCTCGACCATTCCGGCGGTGCGCTGGTTTCAGAGGTCAACGACGGTTCGCCGGCGGCCAAGGCCGGCATCGAGACGGGTGACGTCATCACCAGCTTTGCCGGGCAGGACGTGAAGGATCCCAAGGACCTGTCGCGGGCGGTCGCAGATGTCGCGCCGGGCGCCCGGGAAACGGTCGATGTCTGGCGCAAAGGCAAGCCGATTCGGATTTCCGTCGATGTCGGCCAAAACAGCGCCGATGCGAGGACCGCGTCGCTGGACGACGGGTCCGACGCGCCGAGCGCCGGGCGCGCTCCGGCGATAGGGCTCGGCTTGATGGATATAACACCCGACATTCGCCAGCAGATGAACCTTGCCGGCAAGCAGCACGGCGCGGTGGTTGCCAGCGTCAACCCCGACAAAGCGGCCGCCGCTTCCGGAATACAGGCCGGCGACATCATCGTTGCCGTCAATCAGGTGCCGGTCAAGAATGCCAGGCAGGTAACCCAGGCGATCGCCTTGGCCGGCAAGTCCGGCAGGAAATCGGTGCTGTTGCTGGTCGAGCGTGGCGACGCTCAAATGTACATCGCGGTGCCTTTCGCCAATGGCTGAGAAATGGCGTTGACGTGCACGCGGAGCGGCAGGTCCATCGGTGACGGTCCCGCCGGTCTCCGCCCGTCAAGATTTAGGTTGCCCGTCACGACATCTTCGAGAACATTGCGTCAGGCCGATAGTGGCCTGATCGCATGGGGATTGCCGCTATGGTCACCCGAGGTTTCTCTTCAGGACGGCGCCCGCCAACCGATGGCGATGCCCGCATCCCGCCAGGCCAGTATCTAGAACAGGGTTTCCCGGTGCTGTCGGCCGGTCCGACGCCGCGCGTGCGTACCGAGGATTGGTCTTTCACGCTGAAACACGGGCCACGCCCGATCAAGAAATGGAACTGGACCGAGTTCAACGCGCTGCCGATGACCAAAATGACACGCGATATCCATTGCGTGACAGCATGGACCAAATTCGACACGCCGTGGCAGGGTGTGCTGGTCGACGATATCCTTGCGGATGCGGGGGTCGAGCCGCCGACCGGCTTCACGTTGGCGCACGCGTTCGACGGCTACACCACCAACGTGCCGGTCACGGATCTCACCGCCGGCAAGGCCATGGTGGCGCTGCTCTACGAAGGCAAGCCGATCACACCGGACCATGGCGGCCCGGCAAGGCTGCTGGTGCCGCATCTTTATTTCTGGAAATCGGCCAAATGGTTGAACGGCCTGCAATTCACCACGCGCGACGAGCCCGGTTTCTGGGAATTGCGCGGCTACCACATCTATGGCGACCCATGGCGCGAGCAGCGCTACACGGACGATCCATGAGCGATGCGGCAGCAGTGCAATCGCCCTGGCAAACAGCCAGCATCGTCCGCATCGAAAAGCGCACGCCGCGTGTCGCCAGCTTCTTTTTCCAGCCGTCTCGGCCCTTCGCCTATCGCGCAGGGCAGCATGTCGACGTCAGGCTGACGGCGCCGGACGGCTATCAGGCGCGCCGCTCCTATTCCATCGCCTCCGCGCCCGAAACGCATGGCGTAATTGAACTGGCGATCGAAAAACTCGACGATGGCGAGGTCTCGCCCTTCTTTCACGAGGTCGCGGCAGTGGGCGATGAAATCGAACTGCGCGGGCCGCTTGGCGGGCATTTCGTCTGGCCGGAGGATGAGAGTGGGCCGCTTGTTCTGGTCGGCGGCGGTTCGGGCGTCGTGCCCTTGATGTCGATGCTCCGCCACCGCGCCGCACGTAATTCAGCGGTGCCCGTCGTCCTGGTCTTTTCGGTCCGGGTCTGGGACGAAGTGATCTTTCGTGACGAGCTGATCGTTCTCGACGAGCGCCAGGACGGCTTCGACCTGGTGCTGACACTGACCCGCGAAGCCGCACGCCGTCCAGCCGACTATGCGCGGCGGGTGGACGTTGCGATGATGGTTCAAGCATTGGCGCGGCTGCCGGAGCCGCCTGGCATCGCCTTCGTCTGCGGCTCCAATGCCTTCGTTTCCGCGGCCGCCCAGGCGCTGATCGATGCCGGCGTTGCAGCCGAAATCATTCGCACCGAACGCTACGGAGTGTGAACCGACGCCGCCTTTCGAGAAAGGTTCGTCGGATTCGCCTTTAGCCAACCGGCGAGAAATCCGCCGACAGCAGCTCGAAGGGCAAGGCGCCATAAGCAGCCACTGTGGCTTCGTCGTTCCATTCACGAAACTGCCGCGACGGTCGCGCCTCTAGCGTCCAGGCAGCTCGCGCGCCGTCGAGCGTCACCTTGCCGCGAAAATGCAGCACGCGTTCCCTGCCGGATCGGCTGATGGCCATGGCGCGCAGGCGGGCGACATGGTCGTCGCCGGCATTGATCTCCATTTCGATGCGGCGCCGGACCGGCGGAACGCCGATCCTGACGGTGATATCGAGCATCATGTCGCCGGTCGTTTGCGGACAGGCGATGGCCTGCGAAAACACCAATAGCGCCGGTACGGCCTGCGGCTTGCGCGCGGCCGGTTTGCCGCGCCAAGGTTTGGCGGGTGGCTCCTGTTGCAACCGGCCCTTCTTCCGCTTCAGGCGCAACTGCTTGGCAAGCCCGCGCGACAGCCAGACCAGGCCGCCGAAATCCGTGCGCGGCTTGGCTTGCAGAACCGACGACCAACGCGACAGGCCAGCTCCGTCGGCCATCTCCAAGATTCTGACCATTGTCGGTTCCGGCACCGGAATGCCGATCTCGAACGCCAGATAGGATAGCGCCACCGCCGCTGGAACCGCCAGGCCGCGTCTGCCGACGATGTCGAGGAACATGTCCCAATCGACGTCTTCGCCATGGATGGCGACCGCGCAGTCGACAAGCCAGTCGCTGTGGGTGTGGGCGTCGAGGCCGCCATGGGCGATGGCCAGGGCCATGCGATCGGCCGGCGACGGCACGAAGACCGCGACGCCGCTGAATTGTGCCGGGACCGCCCGTTGCCAGATCGCCAGGTCGTCTTCCGCGCTCGTCTGCGACCCGTCATAGCCGAGCTGGTGCAGGTCGATGTCGCCGAAACGGCCCTTGAAGAAGTTCATCGACCGCAGTGACGCCAACCGGGTTCGCAGATATTGCGCGCTGACGCCCGAGGCGATCTGCCAGTCGCGATCGCGCAAGATGTCGAAGACGGCAGCCATGTCGCGCGGGCGCACCAGTATGTCGATGTCGTGCGCCACCCGGCCACGCTGCGCCGACGCGTTCAAGGCAATGCGGCTGGCGCCCTTTATCAGCATGATGTCGGCGCCGCCGTCTGCCATCGCCTTCAGCGCCGGTTCGGCCTCGCGCATCGCCATGCGCGACTTCGTCCACAGCATCTTCTGCAGGCCGACGAGGCGCGGGTGCGCGGTATGCCCGGCCAGCTTCCTGCCGAACCTGTCGGAGATGGCGGCGAGCAGGCGATGTTCTCGAAACGAGACGAGATCGATGTCGTTCTCGTCCAGCCAGCGCGCGGCGCAGCCGGCGGCTGCGTCCTCGTCGGAGAGCAGCGCCGCCTTTAGCAACAGGTCCAGCTGGCCGGTGGGCCACGACCAGCCATAGTCCGGGAAGCGGCGGCCGATGCGGCGAACGGGCCTGGCGTTCAATTGGAGCCTGCCTTGTTCCGGGCTCGCCGCTGCATGGCGAGCCTTGCGACCTGGAGATAGCCCCGGTCGCGTGCCGGATCGCGGCCGTAGGAAAGGCTGCCCGGACGGATGCGGCGCAATGCAAGCACGTCGTCGAGCATGGCAAGGGCAAGGCCTGCCTCACGAACCCGGGCGATCCAGTCGATCATCTCGCCGCGACCGCCTGGTGGGTCGATGATGGGACCGATGCGCGGCACCACCTCCTGGCGGATCATCATCGTCGTGCGCGACCAGCCAGCTCCACTGGTCGCATCGGGCAAATCGGGGCTGTCGCCGCGAAACGTCCGCCAATGCGTAAAGACGCCCGCTGTCCCGGGATGACGGCCGAGATAGGTCAGCTGCTTTTCGACCTTGTCCGGCAGCCACAAATCGTCGGCATCGAGCGTCGCGATGAGCGGCGTCGAGAGTGCCGCAATGCCACGGGTCGTTGCGCTGCCAGGTCCGGCATTGTCCTGTCGCAGCACCGTCACCGGCAGGTTCATCGCATCGATCACCGCAGCCGTATCGTCGGTTGAACCGTCATCGACCACGACGATGGCCTCCGCCTTTGCCGTCTGGGCCAGAACGGAGTTCAGGGCCGCGCCTATGGTGGCGGCCGCGTTGAAAGCCGGAATGACGACGCCGTAGCCTGCCATCAAAGGAACCGCCACTGCGCGAGATCCTTGAAGTCGAAGATCCCCTCCACCCGGCGCAAGCTGGGATCGGCCTTGCGACGCTTCATCGACTTGTGAATGGCGCGCATGAACTCGCGAAAGGGCACATCGGCTTCCTTGGTCATGTTGCCGGGATGACGCCTGTAATAGAGAGCCACCGTATCGGGCATAACGTATTTTGCCTGGCTCTCAAAGATACGCAACAGATAGTCGGTGTCCTCGGCCTGTTTGAAATCCTCGTCGAAACCACCGGTGCGCTCGATGAGGTCTCGCGCAAAGATCCCGGCGGACAGGTGGATCCCTCGCACGGTGATGGAGTGGCTGTCGGCGGCCGGTTCCAGCGTCTCGCCATCTATCTTGTCTATCAGCGTCATGCGCGAATAGGTCAGGTCGAGGCCCGGATCCTCTTCGAAGCAGGCGAGATCCGCCTTGAACCGCCCTATCGGGGAGATGTCGTCCGAATCGAGAAACGACACCAGACGAGTCTGCGGCAGCAACTGCTTCAGCCCGGCATTGCGCGCTTTGGTGACCCCGCCATTGCTCTGCTGGAAAAGACGAATGCACGGGGCCTCGTCGATCAATGACCGCACGACGGCCGCAGAGCCATCGGTCGACCCATCGTCGATGACGATGATGTCGAGATCGATGTCTTCGCGCTGCCTGAGCAACGAGCGCAGCGCCAGGCCAACGAACTGTTCGCGATTGTAGACCGGCATGATGACGCTCAGCCTCATCGGAGTCTCCAGCAGCGTTCCGGGCTTGGCTGATCCGACCCGATTGTGTCGAGCATCATAGCATCTGCCAATCAGCGGGGCTCTTCAGTTCGAAAATACCCTGGACCTCCAGCAGAGACGGATCGGCCTTGCGTCGCCGCATCGACTTGTGGATTGCACGCAGATGGTTGCGGACCCTGCCGCTACGCTCCTTGGTAACATTCCCGGCGTGGCGTCGGTAGTAAATCGCGACGGTGTCCATCAACTCATAGTTCGGTCCCGTTTCGAAAACGCGCAGCAGATAGTCGGTGTCCTCCGCCTGCTCGAAATCATCATCGAACTGGCCCATCCGGTCTACAAGCGCCCTTCTGAACACGGCGGTGCTCAGCGAAATTCCCCGAAGCGTCATCGTACGGCTATCCACTGTAGGCTCCAGCCGCTCGTCGTCGATCCGGTCGACCAGCGTCATCAGCGAATAGGTCAGCTCAAGCCCGGGGGTAGCCTCGAAGCGGGCGAGATCGGCCTTGAACCGTCCGGCCGGCGAGATGTCGTCAGAATCCAGAAACGAAACGAACTCCGCATCCGGCGGCAGTTGCCGCAGCCCGGCGTTGCGCGCCCTGGCCACGCCCATGTTGGATTGCTGGAACAGTCGGATACAGGGGTTTTCGCGCATCATCGAGCGCACGGCCTCAGCAGAGCCGTCGGTCGAGCCGTCGTCGATGACGATGATGTCGAGATCGGCGGCGTCCCGCTGCCGCACCAGCGAGCGCAATGCCGAAACGACATAGCGTTCACGGTTGTAGACGGGCATTATCACGCTCAGTTTCACGAATCGCCCCGCGCGAGAAAGTCCGCAATCGTGCCGGCTATCTCCTGGGGCTGCGTCCCCAGCGACAGACGATAGCACGGCAGCAGGCGGGTCAGGTCGCTGAAGAAGCGAAAGCCGCTCTCCCGCTCGCCCGGCATCTGCGCTATGCCCGACGGCGCCAAGGCGATCATGGCATCCCTGCGCGACACCGGCACGATCGAACTTGCCCCGCCACCGTCGATATGTGGCGCCAACAGCGCGACGATGTCCAGAGTTTCGGGCACCGGTCGGGGCGCGATGTCATCAATGTGAAAAGCATGCTTGCCTTGCCAGTTGAGCGGACCATGCGCCGGCAGCCGATGCTTCAGCCCAAGCCGCGCGAACCCTTGGGGATCCTGCTTGAGTGTTGAAAACAGTGGGCGGACAGTCACGCCGTTGGCAAGGTCGACCAGCACATAGTCGTCGCCGACGCTGTCCAGTCCGTTGAGGAGGCCGGCGGCGACGGTTCCGGATTTCCCGGCGCCGCCCGCGCCGGCCAGCAGGACGCCCTTGCCATTGGCGCCGAGCGTGCCGGCATGGGCAAGGCGCATGCCGCGCGCCCCATATTCCCAATGCAGGAAAGCCCGCAGCGGCGCTCCCGGCTCCCACGGCGGAAAGGCGTCGGCCGAAGCCATCAATTGCACGCCAACGCGACGTTGCGGATCATAGAACTGCCAGAAATCCAGGTCGTGGAAATGGTTGCCACGCAAACCGGCTTCCGCCAGTTGGGTGGCGAAGCCATGCTGCGTGAAGGCTCCCTGGCCCCACCTGGCCGGTGCCGCGATGCCGTCTATGCCGGGATGCGCGACGAAGACGCGGCAGATGTCGGCAGGCGTTCGGTTGCCCGGAGCAGTGACAAAGCCATGAGCGACGGCAGCCGCCAACGCGCCGGCGCTGACATGCGCGGTCAGATCCAGATGCGGCAAGCTCGCCTTGCGGGTCAGTGGATAATGCGCGGCGCTGCTCTCTGCTTGCGCCAGGACATGACGTGCGTAGTCAACCAAGTTTTCGAGAGTGATGTTCGGCATGGGTTTGCCTGTTCCGGAGCTGTCCGGCAACGAGAACCTGATGGGCGCTTCAGTTGGCTTGCTTCACCGCGGGCCAGCCGAGGGGCTCCTCGACCTCGTGGATGGGATCGACGACAATGAGATCGGCGAGATCGTCATGGATGTCGACCTTGAGGGGCTCTCTGGCAGCGGCGAGCTGAGCCAGCAATTCGCTTGGAACCGGTCTTGCCACGCCATCGGTTACGGCCGCCAGCAAACCGAATTCGAGCAATTGTGAAACAAAGCCGTCAATCGCGGCGGCATCGAGGGCGCCAATTCCGGTCGCGGCGCCGACAAGTTCGGAGGCAGGCACGCCGGACGACAGTGCATCCCAAAGTCTGCTGCCTGAATCAGAGAAGCCGAAATATTTGCCCGTGGTCAGGTCAAGAACGACGGCTTCGCCGTCGAAGGATTCAAAGACGATATCCTTGCTGGCAATGGCATAGATGCCGGATTGTCGCATGTTTGCTCCCCCGCCGAGCAGGCCGCGGAGATGATCTTCGGGCCTTACGGTCAACCCCACCGTTGCAGGCGTCTAACCATTTGCAGGGTTTTTGGCAAGATGGCGCAGGCTCGGGGCGAGCGCAGCCGATCACGCTTCGATTTCAAGCGCAGAAAGCGGCTTCGAGCAACAGGCGAGGATAAAGCCGTCCTCGATTTCGTGATCGAGGATGCCGCCATTGTGGCTCATCTCGACATCGCCCGCGACCTTCCTCACCTTGCAGGTGCCGCACAGGCCGAACTCGCAGGCGGCGGGAATCCGCACCCCAGAGGCGCGTGCCGTCTGCAGCACGGTCTGGCCGGCGACGCATTCGGCATCGACATCGGAAAGCGAGAACCGGATTGGTGTCACGGCCTCGACAGCAGCAGCGGCGCCGTCTTCCGCCGGCGGCGAGAACGGCGCCGGGATCTCCTCCACGGTAGGCGCCGCAAAGCTTTCCTGATGGTATTTCGCCATGTCGAAGCCGGCGGCGTCCAGCATGCCGCGCACGGCGCGCATGAAGGGATCGGGGCCGCAGCAGAAGATCTCGCGCTCACGGAAATCGGGCGCCAGCAATGGCAGCCGGATCGCGTCGATGCGGCCCATATGGCCGAACCAGCCCTCGCGGCTCGACCGCTCCTCGATCATGAAGCCGAGCGACAGGCCGGGCATGCGGCTGCCGAGCAGCTCAAGTTCCTTGCGGAAAATGATCTCTTCCGGGCGGCGCGCACAGTTGACGAAGCCGACATCTGTCCATGGCGCGCAGTCGTTCAACCAGCGCAGCATCGACATCATCGGCGTCACGCCGGAGCCGGCCGAAATGAACAGATATTTGGCCGCCGGGTGGCTGTGCAGCGAGAAGTCGCCGGTCGGCCCATAGGCCTTGACGTGCGAGCCCGGCGTCAGATGGTCGAACATCCAGCGCGTACCGGTGCTGCCCGCCTGCGCCTTCACCGTCACCGCGATCGAGAACGGCCGCGATGGCGAGGAGGACAGCGTATAGGTGCGCATCAGCGGCCCGTCCGATGTCGGCAGTTCCAGAGTCACGAATTGGCCCGGCTTGTAGCGGAACCAGGTCTGGTTGTCGGAGCGGAAGGTGAAGGTCTTCACGTCAGGCGCTTCGTCACTGACGCCGATCACTTCCAGCACCTGCAGCCTGTCGTTCCAGGGCGTCATCTGGTCGAGATGGCGATAGAGGCCAAGGTCCGTCATCGCATTCATCCTCTTGTCCCCTGGGCTAGGCGACGCTGCGCAAGGCTGGCCGGTCGCCTTCTGCGAGGCGCGGCCCGATGAACGACGCGTACCATTCGACGAACTGGATCACGCCGCCCTCATGCAGCTCCGAATAGGGGCCTGGTTCATAGGCCGGCGACAGGATGCCGAAGGCGTTTTCCTCGACGATGCGGCGGTCCTGGTCGTTGGTCTCGGTCCAGACATGGGTGAGCTCAGCGAGGTCGTAGTCGACCCCTTCGACCGCATCCTTGTGGACGAGCCATTTCGTCGTCACCGCGGTTTCCGTGGCACTGATCGGCAGCACGCGGAAGGTGACGGCGTGGTCGCCGAGGATATGGTTCCAGGTCGTCGGATAGTGATAGAGCAGCAAGGAGCCGATGCGGTCGGTTGAAACGCTGTCGGACAGGTTCTTCTGGACCGCTCGTTTTCCCGTCATAGTGTAGCTGACGGCATCGCGCAGCAGAGGCGCGCGGGTGGCGCGGTACTGCCCTGCCGGATCGATGCGGAATTTGCTCGGCAGGCCTGATGCCTCGCATCTAGCCCAGTGCGCGACCATTTCAGGGTCGCTGTCGGCGCCGTTGACGCCGGTCACGGTCGGAGCCTCGGGGAAGGTCTTGCACAGCTCCGGGTGATTGGCGGCGCAGTGATAGCACTCGCGGTTGTTTTCCCAGACCAGCTTCCAGTTGCCCTTCTCGACGATCGTGCTCTCGAAGGCGATCTTTGCTTCACGCAACCGGTGCGGCAAAAGATAGGGTTCGATCATCGCCCGCATCGGCGCGAAATCCGCCGGTTCCTTGGCCAGGCAGATGAAGATGTAGCCGCCGACGCTCTCGCAGGCGACCGGCTTCAGGCTGAAATCACTCTTGTCGAAACCGTCGGCCATCTGGCGGGCAAACAGCAGGCGGCCGTCCAGCTCATAGGTCCACTGGTGATAGGGGCAGACGAGCTTTGCCGCCGTGCCCTTCTCCGTGTTGCATACACGGCTGCCGCGATGGCGGCAGGAATTGTGGAAGGCGTTGATCTTGCCGTGCTGGTCGCGGACAAGGACCACCGGATAGTCGCCGATCTGCACGGTGATGTAGCTGCCCGGCTTCGGCAGTTCGCAATCATGGCCGATGAACAGCCAGTCGCGATACCAGATCAGCTCCATGTCGAGCTTGAAGTAGTCCGGATCGGTGTAGAAGGGCTGCTCCAGCGAAAAGCCTTGCCGGCGCCCCTTCAGGAGCCTCAGCATCTCGTTGCGGGTATCCATGTCCTGTCCTCGTTTCTAAGGACTGAACTGGTGGTGATGGAGGAAGGATTGAAACGCAGGCCGGCTAGGTGCCGACATGCGCTATCCACCTCTTGACCGCCCACCGCGATCAGTCGAGTCTAACAATCTCGGGCTGGTTTCCGGGCTCTGGAGTTGTCCTTGCGGACCATCGCGACACCTTCCCAGGCAGTTGCCCAGTGGTCTCCCGTTGCGACTTGAACTCCACCACCGTTGCGGGGGCAGCGCCGGATTCTGACCGGCTTCCCAATTCTCCGCCTCGTCGTCACGAAGCGGCACCTGAGATGGTATGATCTAACCACGATCGGGGGCGCGCCGTCGGCATGAAAACGACATCGTATCCATGCGGCGCGACACGGCATGCGAACGTTCCCGCAGACCGTCGCGGGCTGAAATCCACCTCCCGGATGGCCATTTTGCCGGCAGCGATATCCCCGAATCGGATCCCTTGGCGGGGTCAAAAAAGGTTAACGGTTTCGAAAAGTGACTATTAGCTCGATCTAAAATCGAACCGAACGGTTCGTTTCTGTTGACGGTGCGTGCAGGACGGTGTGAACGCTGGGCCTCTGAAACAGTCGGTGATCCATCCAGTGGTTACATCTAACATGCTGATATAAAGAAGAAAAATATACCCGTAGATTCCCTTGGCACAATTTCAAGGTGTGGATTCATGGTCCACACGGAACAACTTCGTGATTGGAAAAGGCGGGGTTGCCCTCCCACATCGGAGCTGTCCGAACGACGCGATTTCATTTCCAAGACACGCCGCTAGACGGACGGAAAAAGACGATACTGGAGTACAAAAATGAAAAAGATCATTCTCACTGCCGCAGCCCTTTTGGCCATTTCCGGCAGCGCCTTCGCTGGTAGCGACCACTACGGTTCGAACGCCGCGGCAGCCACTGCTGTCGACAGCTCGTACACCGCTTCGACCAAGAAGTCGGAACCGGCTGCTCAGGCGCCTGCCCAGGGTGCTGACCGCAACCTCTTCGGCAACAACTAACAGCCGATTCCCAGTCGACGGCGGGCTCGCCCGCCGCCCTGGCGAAATTCAGACATTCAGGAGTATTTAAGATGAACAAGATCTTCATTGCCGCCGCCGCCGTTCTGGCCATCTCCGGCAGCGCTTTCGCCGGCAGCGACAACTACGGTTCGAACGGCTCTAACCAGCCTGCCGCCGCAGTGGACCAGTCGTACACGGCTTCCACCAAGACCTCGGAACCGGCTGCCCAGACGCCCGCTCAGGGCAGCGACCGTAACCTCTTCGGTCGCTAACAGCCAATTTCGCAAGCGACGGCAGCTGTGTCTGCCGTCCTGGCGAAATCCAGAATTCAGGAGATTAAAATGAACAAGATCCTTATTGCTGCCGCCGCCGTTCTGGCCATCACCGGCAGCGCGTTCGCCGGCAGCGACAACTTTGGCTCCAATGGCGCCAATCAGCCTGCGGTTACTTCGGTTGACAGCGCGCATACGAGCTCGGTCCGCAACAGCGGTGGCCTCGTCGAGAAGCTGCTCAATTCGTCGGGCGACGTGGAGAAGTCCGCCCCTCAGGGCAGCGACCGGAATCTCTTCGGCCGTTAACAGCCGAAGCTGATCTTCAACAAAAGAGCGGCGGGCCTAGCCCGCCGCTCTTTTTGCGTCCAAGACGCGGTCCTGCCTCAGGCCGCCTTCGCTTCAGCCTCATGAAGGGCAAACGACCGTCCGTCAGCGTCGAAGATATGCAGGTCCTCGCCATTGGCGCTCAGCCGCAACGTCGAACCACGCTTGACCTCGACATTGCCGGGCAGCTTGGTCACCAGCGGCAGGTCGGCGCGACCGATGTCGACATAGACCAGCTGCACCTCGCCGAGCTGCTCGACATAGTCGACCGTCCCCTCGAACAGATAGTCCGCGCCGCTGGCGATGATCAGGTCCTCCGGCCGCACGCCAAAGCTCACCGCAGCACCCTTCGCCGAAGCCGGCGTTGCGATCGGCACGGTTGCCTTGCGTCCGCCGACATGGCTGACGACGGTCGGATTGCCTGACTTGTCGATGGTCGCGGGCAGGATGTTCATGGCCGGCGAGCCAATGAACTGGGCAACGAACAGATTGCCGGGCTTCTTGTAGAGATCCATCGGCGTGCCGACCTGCTCGATATGGCCGTCCTTGAGCACCACGATGCGGTCGGCCAGCGTCATCGCCTCGACCTGATCGTGGGTGACGTAGATCATGGTCGTGTTGGGCATCGATTCCTTGAGCTTGGCGATTTCGATGCGGGTGGCGACGCGCAGCGCGGCGTCGAGGTTCGAAAGCGGCTCGTCGAACAGGAACACCTTCGGATTGCGCACGATGGCGCGGCCGATGGCGACGCGCTGGCGCTGGCCGCCTGACATCGCCTTGGGCAGGCGGTCGAGATATTTGGTCAATTGCAGGATCTCGGCGGCCTGACGCACACGGCGGTCGATCTCGGCCTTGTTCTCTTTGCCGATCTTCATCGAGAACGCCATGTTGTCGTAGACGGTCATGTGCGGGTAGAGCGCGTAGGACTGGAACACCATGGCGATGCCGCGCTTCGACGGCGGCACGTCGTTCACCACTTCGCCGGCTATTCTAAGCTCGCCGGAGGTGATTTCCTCGAGCCCGGCGATCGATCTCAGCAATGTCGACTTGCCGCAGCCCGACGGGCCGACGAAGACGATGAACTCGCCCGACTTAATATCGAGGTCGATGCCGTGGAGAATGTTCAGATTGCCGTAGGACTTCTTCACTTGTCTTAGCGTGACATCGGCCATTTGGTTTCCTCCAGTGATTGGAAATTCAGTCGAGACGCCCGAACCAGGCGCCGTAGCCGCCAAGCTCGATGGAACCGCTGTTCGCCTGCCCCGAAAATCCGTGCCCGGGCAGAGGTTGCAGCGATCGGCCGCCAAGGTCAACCTTGGCCGGCCCGGCTCCCAGATTGAAGACGCAGACGATCTGCTCGTTGCCTGCGCGGCGCGTGAAGGCGACGGTATCTCCCTCACTTTCGATGAAATTGATGTCGCCCTTGGCGAGCGCCGGATGGGCACGCCGGAAGGTGAGAAAGCGTCGGTAGTGCTCAAGCAGCGAAGCCTCGTCGCCCTGTTGGACATTGACCGCTTGCGCTAGATGCTTGGCCGGCACCGGCAGCCAGGGCTTTGCTGGGGAGAAGCCGCCATTCTTGGCGCCGCCATCCCACACCATCGGTGTGCGGCAGCCGTCGCGGCCCTTGAATTCCGGCCAGAAGCGGATGCCATAGGGATCCTGCAAATCCTCGAATCGCAGCTCTGCTTCACCGAGCCCAAGCTCCTCGCCCTGATAGATGCAGACCGAACCGCGCAGGGACATCAGCAGCGCCGAGATGACCTTGAGATAGGCTGTCGGGTCGGCCTCATTGGCCGCCCAGCGCGAGGCCGGGCGCATCACGTCATGGTTGGAAAAGGCCCAGCACGACCAGCCGTCGCTGGCGACCTTGCCGAAGGATTCCAGCACCGAGCGAACCTTGCCCGCGCTGATCTTTTCCGGCGCCAGGAAATCGAAGGAGTAGCACATATGCACGCGCTTGCCGCCGGCGGTGTAGGCGGCAACCACTTCAAGCCCGCGCTGCGAATCGCCGACCTCGCCGACCGCTGCGGTTGCCGGATATTCATCAAGCAGGGCACGGAACCGTTCGAGGAAGCCGAGGTTCTCGGGCCGGCTCTTGTCGTAGAGATGGTCCTGGTAGTTGTAGGGGTTGACCGCCGGCGCGGTCTGGTCGTTGCGCTCTTCCGGCGGCAGCGGCGGATTGTTTTCCAGGCCCTGGCTGTGGAAGTAGAAATTGATGGTGTCGAGCCGGAAACCATCGACGCCGCGCTCCAGCCAGAAGCGGGTGACGTCGAGCAATGCGTCCTGGACTTCGTGGTTGTGGAAGTTGAGGTCGGGCTGTTCGGCCAGGAAATTGTGCATGTAATATTGCTGGCGGCTGGTGTCCCATTGCCAGGCCGAGCCGCCGAAGATCGACAGCCAGTTGTTGGGCGGCGTGCCGTCCGGCCTGGCGTCTGCCCAGACGTACCAGTCGGCTTTCGGGTTGCTGCGGCTCGACCGGCTTTCCTTGAACCATGGGTGGTTGTCGGCGGTGTGCGACAGCACCTCGTCGATCATCACCTTCAAGCCCAGCCTGTGCGCCTCGGCGGTCAGCGCGTCGAAATCGGCCAGCGTGCCGAACATCGGATCGACATCGCAGTAATCCGATACGTCATAGCCGAAATCTTTCATCGGCGACTTGAAGAACGGCGAAATCCAGATGGCATCCGCGCCGAGTGCGGCGATGTAGGGGAGGCGGCCTATGATGCCCTTGAGATCTCCGATGCCGTCGCCATTCGAGTCCTGATAGCTGCGCGGATAGATCTGGTAGATCACCGCGCCCCGCCACCAGTCGCGATCGATGGCGAGGTCAGGCTTCGAGCTGGCCTTCAAAGCGGATTGCATCGTCTCAGCCTCCTTTCACCGAGCCGGCAAGCAGCCCGCGGACAAAATAGCGCTGCAGCGAGAAGAACACGATCAGCGGCACGATTATGGTCACGAAAGCCGATGTCGTCAGAATCTCCCAGTCGCCGCCGCGTGAGCCCAACAGCGCGTTGAGCTTGGCGGTCAGCACGATCTGGTCCGCCTCTGTACCGAGGAAAACCATCGCCACCAGCAGATCGTTCCATACCCACAGGAACTGGAAGATGGCAAACGAAGCCAGCACCGGGAACGACAGCGGCAAGACGATCTTGACGAAGATCTCGAAATCGCTGGCGCCGTCGATGCGCGCCGATTCCATGATTTCGCGCGGCAGGCCGGCAATGTAGCTGCGCAGCAGGTAGATGGCGAAGGGCAGGCCGAAGCCGGTATGCGCCAGCCAGATGCCGAGATAGGTCTTCGACGGCATGCCGAAGAAAGCGCCGACGCCATTATAGAGTTTCAACAACGGGATCAGCGACATCTGCAATGGCACCACCAGCAGGCCGATGATGACCGCGATCAGCAGCGCCCGGCCGGGAAACCGCATCCAGGCCAGCGCATAGGCGGCAAAGGCCGCAATCAGGATCGGGATCACGGTCGCCGGAATGGTGACGGTCAGCGAGTTCATGAACGACCGCCCGATGCCCTCTGAAAACAACACCGTCTTGTAATTGTCGGTGGTGAATTTCGGTGGCGCCGACGAGGCATAGTAGACCCGCTGGCCGCGATCGCCTTCGAATGCCTTGGGCGAGGCCATGACGAAGCTGCCGTCGGCGTTGAGCTGCAGGGTCACGCCGTCGCCGAGATCGGCCGTCGTGCCGGCGGGATATTGCGTCGGTGCCGCCGATTTGACGCCGAAGGCGCTGATGTCGCGGGCAGCACCGTCGCCGAAGATGTTGCCCTCGAGAACGAACTTGCCGTCCTTTTCGACTTGCGTCGAGGCGGCTGGCAGCCGGCCGGCTTCGGTCTGGGTGGAGTTGGAGAACGAATTCCACCAGCCCGAGGCGATGATCTGGTTCTTGTCGCGCAGCGACGAGACCAGGATGCCGAGCGTCGGGATGGTCCAGATGGCGACGAAGACGAGCACTGCGATGTGGACGCCAAAGCGGCTGGCGAAGGATTTTCCGGTCGCGACGGCCATCTCAATGTCCTCCCGTCTCTTTGTTCGCCTGGCGGATGTTCCAGACCATGATCGGGATGACCGCGATCATGATGATGATGGCGATGGTGGCGCCGCGGCCGAAATCGCCGCCGCCTCGGAACATCCAGTCGAACATCAGATTGGCCAGCACCTGGCTGTTCCACTGGCCGTTGGTCATGGTCAGCACGATGTCGAACACTTTGAGCACCAGGATGGTGATCGTGGTCCAGACGACGGCGATGGTGCCCCAGATCTGCGGCACCATGATCTTCCAGAAGATCTGGAACGGATTGGCGCCGTCGATGACGGCGGCTTCCAGCGTTTCCTCGGGAATGCCGCGCAAGGCGGAGGACAGGATGACCATGGCGAACCCGGTCTGGATCCAGATCAGGATCACCATCAGGAAGAAATTGTTCCAGAACGGCAGCGATATCCAGACCTGCGGCTGGCCGCCGAAATGCTGGATGATGGCGTTGAGGATGCCGATCTGCGTCTGGCCCTCGCCGCGATACTCGTAGATGAATTTCCAGATCACGCTGGCGCCGACGAAGGAGATCGCCAGTGGCAGGAAGATCAGGCTCTTGGCGATCGTGCCCCACCAGATCTTGTCGGTGAGCACAGCGATGATCAGCCCGAGAAAGGTGCAGGCGGCCGGCACCACCGCCAGCCAGATGATGTTGTTGAGGATCGAGTTGCGGAACTCGCGATCGCCGAACGCCCATTCATAGTTCGCCAGGCCGACGAAATTGATGCCGCTGCGATCGAGGAACGACAGCCGCAGCGTCTCGACCACCGGATAGATCAGGTAAATGGTGAGGATGATCATCGCCGGACCGACGAACAGCCATGGCCGTACCAGCCCTTGCCGACGCAGATTGTCGATGGCCGCGGCACCGGCGACGCCGCGTGACGGGAATATCAGGTCGACCAGTTTGTTGGCGCCCCAGAAATAGGCGACGCAACCGCCGACCCCGACGATGATGACGAATATGGCCGAGAAAATCTGAGCCGCCATGGGTCCCTCTCCCCCTGCGCATGATCCGACAAGGAATGACCTTGGTGACGGGGACCAGGCGCCGATTCAGTTGTTTGGAGCGCGTCATCGGCGGCTTGCGCACATTGCCGATCGCGCTTCATGTCAATGCGCTCATGACGAAAGGCTGCGGCACGGGCCGCCGTCGGATCCGGGCCAGTAGGGCCCGGATCCAGTGCGAGAATGGTTGGTCGCTTACGTGCCGGCCGCTACTTGATCGCGTCCCAGCTCTTCTGGATGTCGGTGGCGACGTCCTGCGCCGACTTGCCGCCGACCAGGTCGATCATGCCGGTCCAGAAGGCGCCGGCGCCGATCTTGCCCGGCATCAGGTCGGAACCGTCGAAGCGGAAAGTCGAGGCATTGGCGAGGATTTCGCCCTGCTTCTTCAGCGCGTCGCTGGCATAGGCATCCTTGTTGACCGACTTGAGCGGCGTCACGAAGCCGCCTTCGGCCATCCAGATCTCGTGGGCGAGCGGCATCTTCAGGAATTCGATGAATGCGCGCGCGCTCTTGCTGTCCTTGGTGATCATCGCCAGCGTACCGGCGCCGAGCACGGGCGTGCCCAGTTCAGGCTTGGAGGCATAGGGCGGGAAGTAGAAGAAGTCCGCGTCCTGGCCGACCTTGGTGCCTTCCGGGAAGAAGGTCGGGATGAACGATGCCTGGTGGTGCAGGTAGCATTTCGGCGGCACCGAAAAGAGGCCCTTCGGGCTGTCGCGGAAATCGGTCGCCGCAACCGCCTTGGCGCCGCCGTCCACCATCTTGTCGTCGGTGGCGATCTTGCCGAAAATGTCGATGGCGTTGACCACTGCGGGGTCGTTGAACGGGATCTCGTTCTTCACCCATTTGTCGTAGACCTCCGGAGGCTGGGTGCGCAGCATCAGGTCTTCGACCCAGTCGGTCGCCGGCCAGCCGGTGGCGCCGCCGGAGCCGAGGCCGATGCACCACGGCTTGCCGCCATCGGCGATGATCTTCTTTTCGAGATCGGCGAGTTCTTCCTGCGTCTTCGGCACCTTGTAGCCGGCTTCCTCGAAATTATCCGGCGAATACCAGACCAGCGACTTCACGTCGGCCTTGTAAGGGAAGGCGAAGAAGCCCGGCTTGCCGTCCTTGTCCTTGAAGGTGCCGAGATCGACCCATGACTGGCCGGCACCGTAATTGTCCTTGACCCATTTGGCGGTGTCGTCACCGAGCGGCGTCAAAAGGCCCTTCGACGCCAGGTCCTGGATGAGGCCCGGCTGCGGCAGCACGGCGATGTTCGGCGGGCTGCCGGCCTGCGTGTCGATGACGATCTGCTGCTCGTAATTCTCCGAGGAGGAGTATTTGATCTCGACGCCGGTGGCTTCCGAGAAATAGTCGAGAACGCCACGCACCAGGCCTTCGTCCTCGCCGCGCCACGGTCCGAAGATCGACAGCGTCTCACCCTTGAGGTCGACTTTCTTGAGCTCTTCGTAGTTCGCCCAGTTGAAGCGCTTGTCTTCGCCGGGCTTGAACTTCAGTTCGGCCTGCGCGGGCGCGTTCAGGGCGAACGTGGCAAAGGCAGCACCCAGCAAAAGCATTTTCTTCATCGGTATTCCTCCCAGTGGGTCTCACACACCGGACGGAACCTCCATTCCGCCCGCCGACGCCGCAGGACTGTGACTCAGTCGGAAAGGAACCGCAACCTTTCGAAGAGTCTTCCAAAGCGCTTTGGCTTTTTCGATCACGCCATTGAATTGCCAGGAAGTCAAGAGGCTGGCGGATTAATCGATTTAGGTTGCGCATTTGCACCCCTAAAAGTGCGCTGCAACATACTATTATGGCGATGCAGCAGCAGTTTTTGTTTCAAACACGCCCGAACCGCGTCTATGGTTCGGCTTGGTATGGCTCGGCCCCGGTGGCACTTGGGTCGATTCAATTTAAAAGCGCTTTGAGGGAATGGAGACCTTTCGTGAACCTCAAGCAGCTCGCCCATATGCTGGCACTTTCGCAAACCACGGTAAGCCGTGCGCTGAACGGCTATCCCGAGGTCAACGAGGAGACGCGCAGGCGTGTCATGGATGCCGCCAAGCGCCATGGCTATCGTCCCAACCCGAGCGCGCGCCGGCTGGCGACCGGCAAGACCGGCATGATCGGCTATGTCCTGCCGACCGGTGCGTCCGTCGACATCGATCCGCATTTCGTCGAGTTCCTGTCCGGTCTTGGCGACTATGCCCGCTCGCACGAGCTCGACCTTGTGCTGTCGCCGTCCGACGCCGACGACCAGGAAACCACTTACCGGCGCATCGTCGCCAACCGGCAGGTCGACGCCGTCTACATCTCCTCGCCGAGGCCCGCTGACCGGCGCGTGGCGCTGGTCAACGCGCTCGGCATTCCCTTCATCGTCCATGGCCGCAGTGAGGGCTTCGACTTCGACTATGCTTTTACCGACATCGACAATGAGGGCGCCTTCCACGAAGCGGCCAGGCTGCTGATCCAGCTCGGTCATCGGCGGCTGGCGCTGATCAATGGTGACGACCGCGAGACCTTCGCCATCCATCGAGAACGCGGCGTGCGCCGGGCGCTTGCCGCGAGCGGACTGACATTGAGCGAACGCCATGTCTGCTCGGTCGATATGACCGAGGAGAACGGCTATCGCGCCACCAGGCGCTTGCTGGAAGAGGACGACGCGCCGACCGCGATCGCCTGCTCCAGCCTGATCATGGCGCTGGGCGTCGTGCGTGCGGTGCGCGACCTCGGCCTGAGCATTCCGGGCGACGTGTCGCTGATCGCCCATGACGATGTCTTCCCCTGGCTGAGGCCGGAGAATTTTTCGGTGCCGCTGTCAACGACGCGTTCATCGATCCGTCTGGCCGGCGCCCGTGTCGCCGAGCGGCTGGCGGCACGGATTTCCGGCCTGGAGGAGGGCGCTCGCGGCGAGGTCTGGCCGGTCGACCTGGTGGTTAGGGGATCGGTGGCGGGGGCGCCTGTTTAGAACTGTCTCCCGAAGCGCTGCAAGCGCCGACCTTACTCCTTCGCAGCCCCTGCCGCCTTGATGTCCAGCAGCCCGTAGCCGAAATCATTGTCGCGTCCCTTTGGGCCGAGATCCCTGGCCGTCGCCGCGAGCGCTTTCTCGATGTCGTCGGCCGAACGATCAGGCGCGGCATGGATGAGATTGGCGATGGCGCCACTCACGATCGCCGCCGCAAACGAGGTGCCTGTGACCACGTCCGAACCGCCGCCGCTCGGCGCCACCATCTCGACGCCGGGCGCCGAGATGAAGACATAGGCGCCGCGATTGGCCTGCGGCATCAGCCCATCCTTGGCATCGGTGGCGGTGACTGCGATGACACCATCGAAGGCCGCCGGATAGCCATAGGGCGCCTTCGGCCCGTTGTTGCCGGCTGCGGCGACCAGCATCATGCCGAGTGCGCGGGCATTGCGGCAGGCGACGCCGAGCAAATCGTTCTTCGGCCCGACGAAGCTCATATTGATGATGCGCACGTCCTGTTCCGCCGCCCAGTCGAGCGCCGACAGGATGACGTCCATGGTCGACTTGCCGCCCTCGAAGGCGCGGGCATGATAGATCCTGGCGCCCGGCGCCATGCCCTCCAGCGCGCCGACGCCGGCGATCAGCCCGTCGATCGACGTGCCGTGATCGCGCTTTTCAATCGGCACGTCGGGCATGGCGTCGAACTGCCCGGCAATGACGCCCGACAGCGCCGGGTTGGTGTCGTCGATGCCGGTGTCGATCACCGCGATGCGAACGTTTTCGCCGCTGGCCTGTTTGGAATCGAGCACGATACGATCGAACGCATAGTTGACGATGCCGGCGGCCTGCTGCAGCGAATACACATGATTGGGCTCGCGCCGCTGTGTGCGGCCGTCGGCGGCCAGTTGCGCCAGCACGACGCCGACGGGCCGGCCGTCGGGAATGCCGAAGCGCACCAGCGTGGTGCCAAGCAGCCGCGACTGGCGCTGCGAGCGCACCTGCAGGCCGAAGGAGGCGGCGATCTGCTGCACGGCACCGGCATCGCCGTCGACGGTCACCAGCACCTCGTCGGGCACAAAATCGCCGACCACGGCGCGCCGCGGCTGAACGGCGATGAGATCGGTCGGCGAGACGATCGGGCCGCCAGGCGGGGGGCCGGCTTGACTGTCGGCTGGCGGAGTCGCGGGCGCCGGCCGTGGGGTCGGCAGCGGTGCTGGAGGTGCCGCCGGATTGGGGAAAAGGTCGACAATCAGCGCCGGCAGGAAGACGGCGCCGGATTGGCCTGCGTCCGATCCGCCCTTTGTGTCATTGCCGTTCTTGGCGCAGTCGGCTCCCGCCGCATTGGTCCCGTCGCGGCAGTCGACTTTTGTCTGGTCTGGATTGGGGTCGTTGGTCTGCGCCGACGCGGGCACGGCGACGATTGTCATCGCCGCCGCAAGGATTGCCGCAAATCGAATGACTGCCTCAGCCGCCATCAACCGGTTTCCTTCCCTCGATCACAGTTTCCGCGAAGGGCTGGGCGGCAATAAGGCCGATTTGCCTGGTGTAGTCGGCTGCGTTGGCAGCCGGGACGCCAAGCCGGAACACGCCGTCGGCGGTCGGTCCGCCGACGATCTTCAGCCCGTTGCTGCCGAGGAAGGCGGATATGTCCGACATGTTGGCATCCGGCATGAACTTAACCAGGGCGAACGGCATTTTCGCCGGATCGTTTTCCGCGCCGGCAATCTCGAAATCATTGCCTTTGCCGCCGGGTTCGACAAACGACTGCACCATGACCAGGGCTAGCAGAACCGCGGCTGCCGCCCAGGCGACACCGACCGGCACCGCCATGAAGCGGCCCCAGGCCTGCGCCAGCCAAGACGATCCTGCCGGCTTGCGCGCCGGCCCGGCCTCGGCGTCGAGTGCCTTTGCAAAGCGGCTGAGCGCATCGGCCGGCGGCCGGATTGCTTCGTTGGCGGCCGTGGCGCCGGAGAATTCGGCTTCAGCCTCACCAAGGGCGGCAAGTGCGGCCGGGTCGCTGGCCAGCCATTCCTCGACCGCTTCCAGGTCGGAACCTTCCAGCGAGCCGTTCAGGTAGAACGGCAGAAGCGTTTCCATTTCGTCGCGGCGCGACATTTTTTCAGCGGCACTCATGGCCACCCCCTGTCGTAACCGGCGGCCTTGAGGGCCTCTCCGAGTTTCTTGCGGGCGTAGAACATCCGGGTCTTGACGGTGGCGACCGGAATGTCGAGCACCTCGCCGATCTCGCTCACCGATTGTCCGTGATAATAGGCAAGATCGATGACGACGCGATGCTCTTCGGGCAAGGTGTCGACGAAGCGCCGCAGGGCGGCGGCCTTGTCTTCCTTCATGGTGACGACTTCCGGCGTGTCGGCGCCGTCGGGCACCGCGGCGGCGGCCTCGTCGTCGATCCAGTCTTCCTTCTTCTTGCGCAGAAAGGACAGTGCCTTGAAACGGGCGATGCCGAGCAGCCATGTCGAGACTTCGGAACGCCCTTCGAAGCCGGGCGCCTGGCGCCACAGCTCGAGGAAGACTTCGTTGGCGATATCGTCGGCCATCATTTCCGATCCCGTCTGGCGCGCCACGAAGCGGTAGACCCGCGCGTGGTGACGCATGAACAGGAGCCGCACGGCGGCACGGTCGCCCTTCGCGACCCGGTCGACGAGAGCGCGATCGGTCTCCGTCGCTGCCGTCATGGCCGGTCGAGCCGCCTGGCTCCTGTCTGCTCTGTCGCTGATCGGTCCAAAAAGGTTCATCCTCCGCCAAGGAATTTTTAGGAGGCTAACCGAAGAGCGGGGCGGTTGCCAGAGCATCCCTTCTCCCCGTCACTATACGGGGAGAAGGTGCCGGCAGGCGGATGAGGGGCGGCGCCGGCGTTCGCTGTTGATATGCGATGTTGGCGCTGCCCTCATCCTTACCCTCTTCCCGTAAAGGACGGGGAGAGGGGGACGCCAACGGAGCGCTTGTCACCCCAAAAACGGCTTCGCCTTCATCGTCTCCGGTATTGCCACACCCAGCCGGCTCAGCACTGTCGGCGCCAGCTGCAGCTGGTCGAGCAGCGTGTCGGCCTGCGGACCCTTATCTTGTCCAAAATAGTACAGCGCGAAATCCTGCATCTCGTCGTCATGGCCGCCATGATGGCCACGATCGGTCTGGCCGTGATCGGCGGTGACGATCACCTCATAGCCGGCTTCGATCCAGCGCGGCAGGAAGGCCGCCAGCATGCCGTCCATCGCATAGACGGCATGGTCCATCTCGTGGCAGTCGTGGCCGAAGCGGTGTCCCATCGAGTCCAGCGTGCAGGTGTGCAGGATGCCATAGTCGATGCCATGGCGTTTCGTCAGCATCGTCAGCGTGGCGAACAGGTCGACATCGCTCGGCGTCATCTGGTTGCGAAGATTGTAACCGGTCATGGTGTGGAAGCGGCCATGCGTGATCGGCCCGCTTGGCTCGTCGAATTCCATGTCCTCGACCAGGTCGAACGGATAGGCGCGGAAGAATTCCGACCAGTAGGAGTGGGTCACCGCCCCCGTCTTGCCGCCCGCCTTGCTGACCTCGGAGAAGATATCGGGCTGCTCGACGCGGAACCGGTTCTCGTTGGAGAGAATCCCGTGCACCTGCGGTGAAACCCCGGTGTGGATCGACGCATAGCAGCAGGCCGAGGTCGACGGCAGCACCGAGCGCATCTTCCAGACGCGCGCCTCCCCCGATTGCACCCAACCTTCGAGATTGCCCATCAGCCGGCGCCAGTTCCGGTAAGGCACGCCATCGAGGATGATCAGCAGAAGCTTGGATTTGAGCGCCATGGGCTGCTCCATGCGGTTGGCGGTTGGAACGGGAACGCCGTGTGCCGTCCCGGGCACACGGCGTTCTTGATAGATGAAATCGGACGATCAGAGTCCGCTCAAGCGTTGAGCCAGCACTCGGCAAGCGCGTAGCCGTCCATCATTTCGCCGATAGGGCTCTTGGCATAGCCGCCGATCTTGTTGATGGCGGCCGCGTCGATGAACTGGTTGAAGAAGGGCACGATCAGCCCGCCTTCGTCACGCATCATCACCGCCATATCGTGGTAGATCGCCTGGCGCTTGGCCTGGTCGAGCTCGCCGCGCGCGGTAAACAGCATCTTGTCGAATTCCGGCCGCTTGAAGCGCGTGTCGTTCCAGTCGGCGGTCGAGACATAGCCGGTGGAATACATCTGGTCCTGCGTGGCGCGTCCGCCCCAGTAGGAGAGCGAGAAAGGCTGCTTGTTCCAGACCTCAGACCAGTAGCCGTCGCCGGGTTCGCGCTTGATCTCGATCTTGATGCCGGCTTTGGCGCAGGACTGCTGATAGAGCTGTGCGGCATCGACGGCGCCCGGAAAAGCGACGTCCGAGGTGCGCAGCACGATCGAGCCGTTGTGGCCTGATTTCTTGTAGGCTGCCGCCGCCTTGTCGGGATCGAACTTGCGCTGTTCGATGTCGGCGGAAAACAGCGGATAGGCCTCGTTGATCGGGAAGTCGTTACCCACCGAGCCATAGCCGCGCAGGATCTTTTCCAGCATCTCGTCGCGGTCCATGGCTAGCTTCAGCGCCATGCGCAGGTCGTTGCTGTCGAAAGGTGCGGTGTCGCAGAACATGTTGAACGGATAGTAGCCTTTGCCCGAGACGTTCTCGATGGAAACGCCGGCGATGCGCTTGACCAGATCGACGACCTTGGGTTCGACGCGGTTGATCATGTGCACCTGGCCGCCCTGCAAGGCTGCAAGCCGTGCGGTCGCATCATTGATGACGATGATCTCGACCTGATCGGCATGGCCGGCCTTGTCGCCTAGCCAGTAATTGGCGAAACGCTCGCCGCCATGGCGAACGCCTGGCTGGTTGACGCTAACCTTGTAGGGTCCGGCGCTGATACCGGCATTCGGATCGTCCTTGCCGCCATTCGGCTGGATGGTGAGATGATAGTCGGCCATCAGATAGGGGAAGTCGGCATCGGCGTCGCCGAGCGTGACGATGACCTCCTTGCCGCTCGCCTTGATCCCCTTGATGTTCTTGAGGATGCCGAGTGCTCCGGACTTGGACTTCTCGTCCGCATGGCGCTCGATGGTGGCGGCAACATCCTCCGCGCCGACCGTCTTGCCATTGTGGAACTCGATGCCGTCGCGGATCTTGATTGTCCATGTCTTGGCGTCGGCCGAGGCGCCAATCTCCTCGGCAATCAGGTTGACCAGCTTGTTGTCCGGTGTGAGGCGCACGAGATACTCGCCCCAAAGCTTGCCGAAGCTGAAGGTGACCTGGCTGAGGTTCAACGCCGGATCGAGGCTGTTGGTGGATTCACCGCCCTGCAGGCCGGCCTTGATGATACCGCCCTTCACCGCCGTCTGGGCAAATGCCTTGCCGGCCAGCGCCGGCATCAGGGCCGCCGATACGCCGAGCGCGGCGGCGCGCCCAAGAAAGGCGCGGCGCGATATCCGGCCTTGACCGGCGAGTTCGGCGAGATAATCGAGTTCAGTCTTCATGTCCTACCCCTGTTTAAAAGTCTGCGAGCGGCGCCCTCCGCGAGACGTGTGGCGCTCTAATATTGCATCCGCATGACGGGCGCCGGCTTCTCTGACCTGGCGGACCGCTGGCTTGCTATCTAGTTCCCCGCGCTGGCCATGCGCCGTCCCTTGATTGCCTTTTCCAGCCAGCCGATTTCCATCTCTGGAACCGAGGAGAGCAGCAGGTCGGTGTAGGCGTCGAAGGGCGGGCTCAGCACCTTGCTCTTGGGGCCGTAGCGCACCACCTCGCCGCGATACATCACCGCGATCGAATCGGCGATCGACTTCACAGTGGCGAGGTCATGCGTGATGAACAGATAGGCGACGTTCTCTTCCTTCTGCAGCTCGAGCAGCAGCTCGAGAATGCCGTGTGCCACCAGCGGATCGAGTGCCGAGGTGACCTCGTCGCAGATAATCAACTTGGGCTTGGCGGCAAGTGACCGGGCGATGCAGACGCGTTGCTTCTGGCCGCCGGAAAGCTCGGCCGGGTAGCGATCGGAAAAGCCCTTGCCCATCTCGATCTTGTCGAGCAGTTCGGTAACGCGCCTGTCGCGCTCGCGGCCGCGCATGCCGAAATAGAACTCCAGCGGCCGGCCGATGATGGTGGCGACGGTCTGGCGGGGATTCATCGCCACGTCGGCCATCTGATAGATCATCTGCAGCTGGCGCAGATCCTCCTTCGGCCGGTCGGCCAGCCGGTTGGCCAGCGGGCGCCCGTCGAAGGTGACGGTGCCCTGTTCGGGCGGCAGCAGACCGGTGATGGCGCGCGCCAGCGTCGACTTGCCAGAGCCGGACTCGCCGACCACGGCAAGCGTCTGTCCCGGATAGATGTCGACGGAGACGTTTTTCAGCACCTTGATATGGCTGCCGCCATAGGCGGCGGTGATGTTCTTCACCGACAGGAACGGTGCCGTGCCGGGCTTCTGCTCCTGGTGTTCGATCTCATGCACCGAGACAAGCGCGTTGGTGTATTCCTGGCGCGGCTCCTTGATGATCTGCCTTGTGCCGCCCCATTCGACCAGCCTTCCATGGCGCAGCACCATGATCTCGTCCGAAACCTGGGCGACGACGGCAAGGTCGTGCGTGATGTAGAGCGCAGCTACATGGGTGTCGCGGATGGCGTCCTTTATCGCCGCCAGCACGTCGATCTGCGTCGTCACGTCGAGCGCCGTTGTCGGCTCGTCGAAGACGATCAGGTCCGGCTCGGAGCACAGCGCCATCGCCGTCATCACGCGTTGCAGCTGGCCGCCCGAAACCTGGTGCGGAAAGCGCTCGCCGATGGTTTCCGGGTTGGGCAGGCTGAGCTTCTTGAAAAGCGCAACCGCGCGCTTCTCGGCCTCGGCGCGTGTCGCCGTACCGTGCAGCAACGTGGCTTCCACCACCTGGTCCATGAGCCGGTGCGCCGGGTTGAAGGCCGCTGCCGCCGACTGCGCGACATAGCAGACTTCGCGGCCGCGTAATTTGCGGAAGCCGTCCTTGCCGCCCTTGAGGATGTCGCGGCCGTTGAGGATGACCTCGCCGCCGGTGATGCGCACGCCACCGCGGCCATAGCCCATCGACGACAGGCCGATGGTCGACTTGCCGGCCCCGGATTCGCCGATCAGGCCGAGCACCTTGCCTTTTTCAAGCGTCAGCGAGACATCGTGCACCAACACGATGTTCTTCGGCGGCTCTCCGGGCGGGAAGACGGTGGCCTCGATGCGCAGATTGCGGATGTCGAGCAGCAGGCCAGGTTTCGCTTTGCTGTCGGCCATCACCCGCGTCCTCCCTTGAGGCTTGTCGTCCGGTTGAGCACCCAGTCGGCAACCAGGTTGACGGAAATCGCCAGCAAGGCGATCGCCGCCGCCGGGATAAGCGCTGCCGCGATGCCGAAGACGATGCCGTCCTTGTTTTCCTTGACCATGCCGCCCCAGTCGGCGTCCGGTGGCTGCACGCCAAGGCCGAGGAACGACAGCGTCGACAGGAACAGCACGGCATAGATGAAGCGCAGGCCGAGTTCCGAAACCAGTGGCGACAATGCGTTGGGCAGGATTTCGCGGAAGATGATCCAACCGCTGCCCTCACCACGCAGTTTCGCCGCCTCGACATAGTCCATGACGTTGATGTCGACGGCGACCGCGCGCGACAGGCGATAGACGCGGGTCGAATCCAGAATGCCCATCACCAGGATCAGCGTCACCAGGTTGGTCGGTAGCACGGACAGCACGACGAGACCCATGATCAGCGTCGGGATAGACATCAAGAGATCGACGAGGCGCGACAGCAGCGTATCGAACCAGCCGCCGAAGACGGCCGCCGAGAAGCCGAGGATGGCGCCGAGCGAGAATGACAGCGCGGTGGCCAGCACCGCGATGAACAAAGTGATGCGGGCGCCGTAGATCATGCGCGAAAGCAGGTCGCGGCCGAGATTGTCGGTGCCTAGAAAATGAGCAGCCGACATCGGTTCCCAGACATCGCCGACGATTTCGCCATTGCCGTGCGGCGCGATCCAGGGGGCGAAGACCGCCGCCAGGACGAACAATGCCGTCAGCACGATGCCGATCAGAGCGGGGATGGGGATGCGTTTGATATCGAGCATATCCGCCCCCTATTTCGGGTGTCTGAGACGCGGATTGGCGACGATGGCCGCTATGTCCGCAATGATGTTCAGGCTGATATAGACGGCGGCGAAGATCAGGCCGACCGCCTGCACCACCGGCACGTCTCGCTTGGTGACGTGGTCGACCAGATACTGTCCCATGCCTGGGTAGACGAAGATCACCTCGACCACGACGACGCCGACGATGAGGTAAGCGAGGTTGAGCATGACGACGTTGATGATCGGCGCGATGGCGTTGGGGAAGGCGTGCTTGCGGATGACGTTGAAGGCCGACAGGCCCTTCAGTTCCGCTGTCTCGACATAGGCCGACTGCATGACATTGAGGATCGCCGCGCGTGTCATGCGCATCATGTGGGCGAGCACGACCAGCGTCAGCGCTGCCGCCGGCAGGGCGATCGCCTGCATGCGCTCGCCAAAAGGCATGCCGTCATAGACGGTCGAGATGCCCGGGAAGATTTGCCATTTCACGGCGAAGAAATAGACCAGCACATAGCCGATGAAGAACTCGGGAAAGGAGGTCGAGGCCAGCGCCAGCCCGGAGATCAGCTTGTCGACCCAGCCATTGCGGTAGCGCACCGCGATCAGGCCGAGAATGATCGCCAGCGGCACGGCGACGATCGCCGCCCAGAAGGCGAGGAACAGCGTGTTCCACAGCCGCCCCTTGATCGACGTGGCGATATCCTGCCCGCTCGACATGGCCGTGCCGAGATCGCCGGTCAGCACACCGCCGAGCCAGCGGAAATACCTGATATAGGCCGGATCGTTGAGGCCGAGCTGCTCGCGCAGATTGGCGAGCGACTCCGGTGTCGCCGATTGCCCGAGAATGGCTTGCGCGACATCGCCGGGCAGGATCTGGGTGCCGGCGAAGATCAGGACCGAAACGGCCAACAAGAGGAGAATGCCCAGCGCAACGCGCTGGGCCACCAGTTTCAAGATGGGTGAGGACATATCCGCAAGGCCAAGCTCAGGCTTCGAGCCAGCACTTCGCCAGCGCGTAACCGTTCATCAGCTCCTGATGCGGATCGTCGACCCAGCCGCCGACCTTGGCGCCGGTAGCGTCGATGAACTGGTTGAACATCGGCAGGATCAGGCCGCCCTCGTCTCGTACCAGGACAGCCATGTCATGGTACATCTGCTTGCGCTTGGTCTCGTCGAGCTCGGCGCGCGCGGCCAGCACCATTTTGTCGAAGTCCGGACGCTTGAAACGCGTGTCGTTCCAGTCGGCGTTCGACAGATAAGCGGTGGAGTACATCTGGTCCTGGGTCGAGCGGCCGCCCCAGTAGGAAGCGCAGAAGGGCTGCTTGTTCCAGACTTCGTTCCAATAGCCGTCGCCAGGCTCACGCTTCAACTCGATCTGGATGCCGGCCTTGGCCGCGCTCTGCTGGAACAACTGCGATGCATCGACAGCGCCCGGGAAAGCGACGTCCGAAGTCCGCAGCAGCACGGCGCCGTCATGGCCCGACTTCTTGAAGTGGAACTTGGCCTTGTCGGGATCGTACTTGCGCTGCTCGATATCAGTGAACAGCGGGTAGGAAGCGTTGATCGGGAAATCGTTGCCGATCGAACCGTAGCCACGCAGGATCTTGTCGAGCATTTCTTCGCGGTCGATGGCCAGCTTCAGGGCCATGCGCAGATCGTTGTTGTCGAAGGGGGCGGTGTTGCAATGCGCGATGAAGACATAGTGGCCAGGACCCGCATGGTTGCGGATGGTCACGCCAGGCAGGCGCTTGATCAGGTCGACGATCTTCGGCTCGACGCGGTTGATCATGTTGACCTGGCCGCCTTGCAGGGCGGCGGTGCGCGCCGTCGCATCGTTGATGACGATGATCTCGATCTGGTCGGCATGGCCCATCTTGTCGCCCTGCCAATAATTGGCGAAACGCTCGCCGCCATGGCGCACGCCGGGCTCATTGGTCGTGACCTTGTAAGGACCGGCCGAGATGCCTGCGTCGGCCTTATCCTTGCCGCCATTCGGTTGGACGATCAGGTGATAGTCGCTGAGCAAATAGGGCAGATCGGCATTGGCTTCCTTCAGGGTCAGCACGACTTCCTTGCCGCTGGCCTTGATGGTCTCGATGCCCTTCATGTAGCCGAGCGCGCCGGATTTCGACTTCTCGTCGGAATGGCGCTCAAGTGTGGCGGCCACGTCCTCGGCGGTCACCGTCTTGCCGTTGTGGAATTCGACGCCGTCGCGGATCTTCAGCGTCCATACCTTGGCGTCGTCCGACGAGCCGATCTCCTCGGCGATGCGGTTCTCGAGCTTGCCTTCCGGCGAAAGCTCGACGATCAATTCGCCCCACATCTTGCCGAAGGCGAACGGCACCTGAGTCATGAACAGTGCCGGATCAAGGCTGTTGGTGGACTCGCCGCCGACAAGTCCGGCCTTCAGAGTGCCGCCTTTGACCGGACCTGCCGCGCGTGCCGCGCTTGAAAGCAGCGAGTTGGCGAAGGGCGCGGAGATACCGAGCGCCGCCGCCCGGCCGAGAAAATCACGACGGCTCAGTTTGCCCGACGCGACACGCCGGCTAAGAAATTCCAGTTCGTTCGACATTTTGAGTTCCTCACTCTGTTGGTTCGACTCTGCGGTCGTTTTTCTTGTTTCTTGTGAGGAGAATAATGACCGCAAGGGAAAGCGGTAAGCAAGACCGAATGCGACATGCCGTGGCGTAAATCGTACGTCGCAATTGGACCAATGAACTCGGTGCTCAAAGAAGCGCGCGCGGCACCTTCTCCTCGAAATTACGCTCGAAGACGAGCGTTTCGTCCTCATAGGCCTCGATTCTGGCGCTGACGATGAAGTTTTGCGCGTCCGATCGCATTTCGGCTGTCGTTTCGGTGCGTACCGACCATCCGTTTCGCGACAGGGTCTGCGTCCAGTGCGTCTTCCCCGAGGCCGACAGCGGGTCTTCGGGATGGATCGTCCAGGTCTCGCGGGCGATGCTGCCATTGGCGAGGCCATGAGCGAGATCGCGCACCTCGCCGAAATCATCAACGATGGAAAGCGTCACGATTCCTGTCTTTTCGTCACGATCGATATGGCGCTCGGAATTGCTGGCGCGGATCGTCTCCGTTGCCCAGGGAGTGGCACCTTCCGGCTCGGCGAACGCCGCTTCGTCGTCTGTCGCCAGCGGCCGCAGCGGCAAGCGGAGCGTCGCCGCCGACAAGGTCAGCCGGACCGGCTCCGGCGACGGCCAGATGGCAGGCCAATAGGCGTTCGAAACGGCAACACGCAGGTGGTGGCCGGGCGGAACGCGATAGCCGCATTGATCGAGCACGACGCGTACTGAGACGGTTTCGCCCGGCACCAGGGCTTCCGGGAACTCGTGCGAGTTGCGATGCGTCAGGTTGAGCACGCCGTAGGAAATCAGCTCCGACGCGCCATCGGGATGCACGTCACAGAGTCGGATCGCAATGTTGGCCTGCGGGCGGTCGGAGGACAGCCGCAATTCGACTTCCGGGGCGCCGACGATGTCGATGGCCTGACTGAGTTCCGGCTGGTCGAAACACACCGACAGCGCATCGTCGGGGCGCTGATCGCCTGGCAGTTCGGGGCCGAAGGTGAAGGGAAAATACTCGCCGCCGGCCAAGCCGCAGCTTTGCGGCGAGGCAACGATGGCCGGTTTTTCTGTTGCGGGGATCAGATCGACCGTCTGCGTCTTGATGGTTGGCGAGGGCCATTGCTGCTCGGCAATCCAGCGGCCGGGACGCTCGGGGTGCCAGCGCGCCGGACGCACGCTGTCCATGACATAGGCGCGGTAGGCCGGGTCGGACTCGACACCGGTTTCGACACTCTTGAGCCAGCGGTCCCACCAGCGCAAGGCCTCCTGCAGGAAGCCGATGGCGGGTTTTGGTCCTGCGTAATGCGGGTATTTGTGGATCCATGGCCCGATAATGCCCTTGACCGGGGCTTCGATGTTGCTGGCCAGATGCGAGACCGTGTTGCGGTAGCCGTCATGCCAGCCGCCGATCGACAGAACCGCGGCTTTGACGGCGGAAAAATCCTCACAGATCGAGCCGCGCTTCCAGTAGGCATCACGGTGCTGGTGCTTCAGCCACAGCGGCGCCAGGAAGGATTGGTTCTCCAGCCGGGTCAGCCACAGATCGCGCCATCTGTTGTCGCCGGCCAGCAGCGGGTCCGGCGGCCGCGATGAGTAGGACAGCATGGTCGAGGCCCAGCCGAAGTTCTCGATCAGCAGGCAG
This sequence comes from Mesorhizobium sp. M0239, assembly GCF_040321815.1. Lineage (NCBI taxonomy): Bacteria > Pseudomonadati > Pseudomonadota > Alphaproteobacteria > Hyphomicrobiales > Phyllobacteriaceae > Mesorhizobium > Mesorhizobium sp. M0239. The sequence continues at coordinate 108,071 of NZ_JAMYSG010000016.1, read as the reverse complement.
CCGCCCTTGTAGTGAATGTCGTCGGCGTAGCGGTCGACGGTCGAGCACAAGCTGATCACCGCTTTGAGCGCCGGCGGCTGCTTGGCCGCCACCTGCAGGCAGTTGAAGCCGCCCCAGGAAATGCCCATCATGCCGACATTGCCGTTGCACCAGGGCTGGCTTGCCGCCCAGGCGATGATGTCGCAGGCGTCCTGCAATTCCTGCTCGGAATATTCGTCGTCCATCAGCCCTTCGGAATCGCCATTGCCGCGCATATCGACCCGGATCGAGGCGTAGCCGTGGCCGGCGAAATAGGGATGCGTCAGCTGATCGCGAAAGATGGTGCCGTCGCGCTTGCGGTAGGGCAGATGCTCCAGGATCGCCGGCACTGGATCGTCGCCGGCATCCTCCGGCATCCAGACCCGCGCCGACAGCCGGCAGCCATCCGGCATGACGATGCCCATATCCGGGAACTCGACGACCTTGCGGGGAAATTCGGTGACTGTTTTCATGGCCCGCATAACGCCCCGCGGCGCGACGACTTTCAATCACCATTCGCGACTGGAGCAGCGAAAAATGCGACCTGTGCCGCTACCGCAATTCATCCAGCAGTTCGGGATGTTTTTCCAGCAGCGTCATCAATTGAATGGTCGGGCCACTCGGCTCGATCAGGCCCCTTTCATACTTGTCGAAAGCATTCTCGCCGACCTTGAACAGGGATCCTGCCTCGCGCTGCGACAGATTGAGCTTTGTGCGCATGCGGCGGATGGTTGCCGGGGCCGGCACGCCATCGATCCTCTCCTTGAGGGCGCGTAGTGCGGCATCGACGGCAGCCATGTCGCCTCCGATATGCACACCCTCGTCACCGGATGCTGGATAGTAACCCGGAAGGTCGACAATTATGCTCTCGCCCTTGTACGCCACTGTGAATGGACGCACGTCACGCGTGAGCGTTTCCCCGGTTTCGGGGGAAATCATGGTCCGATTTTCTTCTCTTGTCGCCATGGTCATTTCTCCTTGAACGACATGACCGTGAACTCGGTCACGACATCCGCTTGGAATTTCACGTAGAGGATCAGGTCGCGCACGGGCACGTGATAGGCATCCTGCCAGACCCGGTGATCCGCAAAGGTCGTCATGGATTTCACGAACATTTTCCTCGTCATGCCGCCGATTACCTCGACGACGCCGGCACGGTCGAAGCCAAGGCCTGTGGCATCCCGCAGAGCGGACGTCGTGATCGCCAGCGTATCGACAGACCCGAACGTCGTCTTGATGGCATCAAGATCGTAGGTGGGCCTTCGTTTCTCCATGACGCAATATGCCACCATAAAGGTGGCAATTCAAGGGTGCCCCCCGGTAGGCCGAGAGCCCTAATTCAGCGGGATGTCGTTATCGTCCTTGTTCGCCTGATAGACGCCGGACAGATCATCGTAGCGCGCCGAAATCGCGCCGATGCGTATTTCCAGCCGTTGCCGCTCTACCTCGGGCAACGCTCGCACCAGCCTGCGGATAGAAAAGCTCTTCCAGTAGGCATTCTCGGCATTGTAGCCGCCGGGGTCGAGGGTGAAGACCTCTTTCAGGATCTTCAGATCGTGCGGGATGGCAAAACTGTCGCGCGAATCCTCGTGGCTGAACAGATAGTAGAAATTGTCGAAGCCAGTCCAGGTGATCGCCGACAGGCAGAGCGAGCAGGGCTCATGCGTGGCGAGGAAAATGGCGTCTCTTGTATCGACGCGCTCCGCCTTCGGCATTTCGTAGAAACGTTTCAGGCAGTGCACCTCGCCATGCCAGAGCGGGTTTTCCCTCTCGTTGTTGGTCTCGGCCAGCACCAGCGAACGGTCGTCCTTGCGCAGGATCGCCGCGCCGAACAGCTTGTTGCCATGGACAACACCGTCGGCCGTCTTCGGCACGATGTCGTGTTCGATCACGTCGAGCAGGCGGTCGATCAAAGAAATGTCGGTCATTTCAGGCTCTCCTGCTGCATGTCGCCCAAAAGTGCCCCGGTTTTGGGGTAACGACATGCACAAAAAATTAAGGGAGATGGATCTCGTAAGCATGCGAGAAATGGAATTCTTCGAGATTGGAGCCGTCGCCGCCCCGGTCGACGATCAGGAAGTCCTGAGGCTCGCCGAGCGGCGTCAGCACGCCATGCCAGAGATTGCGGGAATAGTTGATACCTTGTCCGGGTGCGGTGGTGAAGGCATGCGGCTCGCCCGGCCCCTCATCGCCATCATGGCAGACGACGACCAGGAATGGGCGCGGCGACAGCGGGATGAAGGCCTGGCTGCCGAAGGGGTGGCGCTCGACCATGCTCAGCTTCAGCGGCAGTTCGTAAGGCGTGCCGCGCACCATCGAGATCAGCACGCGGGCATTCGGTCCGATCGCCTCGGCGGTCGCCAGATCGTGATAGCGTTCCGCGCGGCCGCCATTGATCGGGTAGTGGTTGTCGCCGCCCATATCGATGACGTCGCCGAACGGAGCAAAGCTCTCGCGGGTCAGTGGCCGCGCAATGATCCGCGTCACGGCGTCCGCCCGGGGACACCGGCGCCGCCGAGCTTGGCGTGCCGGTTCACGTCCTTGTAGAGCAGATAGCGGAATTTTCCCGGGCCGCCCGCGTAGCAGGCCTGCGGACAGAAGGCGCGCAGCCACATATAGTCGCCGGCCTCGACCTCGACCCAGTCCTGGTTGAGGCGATAGACCGCTTTGCCCTCCAGCACATAGAGCCCATGCTCCATGACATGGGTCTCGGCGAAGGGAATGACCGCGCCGGGTTCCAGCGTGACAATGGTCATGTGCATGTCGTGGCGCAAATCGGCCGGATCGACGAACCGCGTCGTCGCCCAGCGGCCTTCGGTGCCGGGCATAGGGGTTGGCGCGATCTCCTGCTCGTTGGTGAAGAAGGCTTCCGGCACATCGAGACCGTCAACCACCTCGTAAGCCTTGCGAATCCAGTGGAAGCGCACGTCGGCCTTGCTTTCGTTGCGAACCGTCCAGCCGCTGGCCGGCGGCAGGAAGGCAAAGCCGCCGGGCCGCAAGACATGCTTCTTGCCGGCAAGCAGAACCGTCAACTCGCCCTCGACCACGAACAGGGCGCCCTCGGCGCCGGCATCGGGTTCCGGCCGCTCGCTGCCGCCGCTCGGCGCGACCTCGACAATGTATTGCGAGAACGTCTCGGCAAAACCGGATAGCGGTCGCGACAAGATCCAGGCGCGGGTCTTGTCCCAGAACGGCAACGCACTGGTCACGATGTCCTGCATCACACCCCGGGGAATGACGGCATAGGCCTCGGTGAAGACGGCGCGGCCGGTCAGAAGCTCGCTCTGGCCGGGGTGGCCGCCATGTGGTGCGTAATAGGTTCGCTCGGGCATCCTGATCGTATCCATGGGTTCAAACCTATTGCGGAAGCATGTCTTTGAGGCGGAGCAGCGCGATGCGCTCGACCTGTTTGCAGGCGGTTTCGAATTCGACGCCGCGGCTGTTGCCGATGCGCGCCTCGAATTCCGCCAGAATCTCTTGCCTCGTCTTGCCCTTCACCGCGATGATGAAGGGGAAACCGAAAGTGGTGACGTAGGCGGCGTTGAGCTTGGAAAACAGTTCGCGCTCCTTGTCGGTCAGCGCGTCGAGGCCGGCCGAAGCCTGTTCCCTGGTCGATTCCGCCGTCAGCCGTTTGGCCTTGGCAAGTTTGCCGGCAAGGTCGGGATGAGCGTTGAGCACGGAAAGCCGCTCGGTTTCGCTGGCGGACCGGAAGACACGGCAAAGCGCATTGTGCAGGCCGCCTGAAGTGTCATGCGCCGGGCCCAGTTCCAGTTCGTAGGCGCGTTCGGCGATCCAGGGCGAATGCTCGAACACGCCGCCGAAAGTGTGGACGAAGGTCTCGAATTCCATCTTCGAGGGGCGGAGTGCCGCCGGTTGATAAGGATTGACCTCTTGCCAGTGGCGGGCGATGTCGATGCGCCGCGCCAGCCAGACCCTGTCGTGCGACTTCACATAGTCGACGAAGCGCTTCAGCGCCGCCACCCGGCCCGGCCGCCCGACGAGGCGGCAGTGCAGGCCGATGTTCATCATGCGTGGCCGGCCTGCCTTGCCCTCGGCATAGAGCGTGTCGAAGCTGTCCTTCAAATAGGCAAAGAACTGGTCGCCGGAGTTGAAGCCCTGCGGCGTTGCGAACCGCATGTCGTTGGCGTCGAGCGTATAGGGAATGATGAGCTGCGCGCCGCCATCATGCTCGAACCAGTAGGGCAGCTCGTCGTCATAGGTGTCCGACACATAGTCGAAACCGCCTTCTTCCGCCACAATCCGCACTGTGTTGATCGATGTGCGACCCGTATACCAGCCGGTCGGGCGCGCGCCGGTCACTTCGTAGTGCAGCTTGATCGCCGCCTCGAGGTCGCGGCGCTCATCCTCGGCGCTGTGGTCGCGGTAGTCGATCCATCTCAACCCGTGCGAGGCGATCTCCCAGCCGGCTTCCTGCATGGCCGTGACTTGATCCGGCGAACGGGCGAGCGCGGTGGCGACGCCATAGCAGGTGATCGGCACCTCGGCCTCGCTGAACAGCCGCAGCAACCGCCAGAAACCGGCGCGGGCACCGTATTCGTAGATGGATTCCATGTTCCAGTGGCGCTGGCCCACCCAGGGTGCCGCGCCGACGATTTCCGACAGGAAGGCTTCGGACGCCTTGTCGCCATGCAGCACGCAGTTCTCGCCGCCTTCCTCGTAGTTGACGACGAACTGCACGGCGACATGCGCGCCGCCAGGCCATTTCGGGTCCGGCGGATTGACTCCGTAGCCGCGCATGTCTCTGCTGTAACGCATCGTCCCTCCCGCCGGGCATGGCCCGAAGTATGATCAGAATATCGAAAGGGTGCTTCTCGCATTCCCCCGAAAATTTTTGAAAGTGTTTTTGTCGCACTCCGCTCGACCGGGACTTATGCATCGCCTTTAATTGGCGCACAATTCACTGTTGATACTTGATCGTACCGGGCCAATTCGCTCGTACCGGAAATGGGAGGCGGCCAATGGCAGAAACGTCGAATGCCGATGGCGGGCGTCTGACGACCCATGTCCTCGACACGGCGACAGGCAAGCCGGCGGCGGGATTGTCGATCGCGCTTTATCACCTCGAGGGCAAGGCGCGGACACATTTGAAGACCGTTGTCACCAATGCCGACGGCCGTTGTGACAAGCCGCTGCTCGCCGGCGCGGAGTTCCGCCCCGGAGAATACGAACTGGTCTTCGCCGCAGGCGACTATTTGCGCCAGCAGGGGTCGAGCCTGCCGAACCCCGCCTTTCTCGATGTGATACCGATCCGCTTCGGCATGGCCGAACCGCTGCACTACCATGTGCCGCTGCTCGTCTCGCCCTATGGCTATTCGACCTACAGGGGGAGCTGAGGCATGGCCAAAATTAGCATCCGCAATGAAATCCGCTTCATCCTCAACGGCAGGGACGTCGCGCTTTCGTCGGTGGCACCCGACGCGACCCTGCTCGACTGGCTGCGGCTCGACCGGTCGCTGCGCGGCACCAAGGAAGGCTGCGCCGAGGGCGATTGCGGCGCCTGCACCGTGTTGGTCGGCAAGCTCTCGGCCGGCGGGCTGGTCTATGAAAGCGTCAATGCCTGCATCCGTTTCCTCGGCTCGTTGGACGCCACCCATGTCGTGACCGTCGAGCATCTGCGCGGCGTATCAGGCCAACTGCATCCGGTGCAGCAGGCGATGGTCGATTTCCACGGCTCGCAATGCGGCTTCTGCACACCGGGCTTCGTCATGTCGCTCTATGGCCTGTGGATGAAGTCGTCGAATCCGTCGAACGCGGATATCGAAAAGGCCTTGCAAGGCAATCTCTGCCGCTGCACCGGCTACGAGGCGATCATGCGCGCTGCGCATGCCATCTCCAGCTACGGCAAGGCGGTAAAGGATCCGCTGGCCACGGAGCGCAAGGCGATCACCGCGAGGCTCGAGGCCATGCATGACGGCGCCCGGATTGAGATCGGTTCGGCCAAGACGCGGCTGGTCGTGCCGGCCGATGTCGATGATTTCGCCGCCGTGCTGGACAAGGAACCCGGCGCCACCATCGTTGCCGGCTCGACCGATGTCGGCCTCTGGGTGACCAAGCACATGCGCGATATTTCGCCGGCCATTTTCATCGGCAATCTCGACGGACTTTGCACCATCTCGGAAGACAACGGCATCATTTCGATCGGCGCGGGCGTCACCTACACTGATGCCTTCGCGATATTGGCGAAGCGTATCCCGGCGCTGGGGCCGTTGTTCGATCGCATCGGCGGCGAACAGGTGCGCAACATGGGGACCATCGGCGGCAATATCGCCAACGGCTCGCCGATCGGCGACACGCCGCCGCCCTTGATCGCTCTTGGCGCAAGTCTCACCCTGCGCAAGGGCAAGAAGCGGCGCTCGATTCCACTGGAAACCTTCTTCATTGCCTATGGCAAACAGGACCGGCAGCCGGGCGAATTCGTCGAGGCCGTGCACGTTCCGGTTCCGGTCAAGGGCACGAAATTCGCCGTCCACAAAATCACCAAGCGCCGCGATGAGGACATCACCGCGGCCCTCGGCGCCTTCTTCCTGACGCTGGCCAGCGATGGCACGGTCGCGGAGGTGCGCATTGCCTATGGCGGCATGGCGGCGACGCCGAAGCGGGCGTCTTCTGTCGAAAAAGCGCTGCTCGGCAAGCCATGGACGGAGACCACGGTTGACGCGGCGATGGTCGAATATGCCAGGGATTTCACCCCGCTCACCGACATGCGGGCCTCGGCCGAGTATCGTGCGCTCGCGGCGCGCAATCTCTTGCTGCGCTTCTTCGCCGAGACCAGCGGTACCAGGGAGCCGATCCAGGTTTCGAGGCACGAGGCGGCATGATGAACAAGCACGCTCCCCCCAATCTGAAGGCTGAAAAGATCGCCGGCGGCGTTGCCACCGATCAACGCCATGACTCCGCCCACAAGCATGTCAGCGGCACGGCCGTCTATATCGACGACATGCCGGAACCGGCCGGCACGCTGCATGGCTGCCTCGGGCTTTCTGCCGCCACGCATGCCACGATTACCAGCATGGATCTCTCGGCGGTGCGTACAGCGCCCGGTGTTGTCGACGTGCTGACGGCCAAGGATGTGCCGGGCGAGAACGACATTTCGCCGACAGGCCGCCACGACGAGCCGGTGCTGGCCGACGGCAAGGTGCAATTCTATGGCCAGCCAATCTTTTGCGTCATTGCGCAGACGCGCGAGCAGGCGCGTCGCGCCACCAGATTGGCCAAGGTCGAATACAAGGAATTGCCCTTCGTCACCGACATTGGCGCGCTCGATCCGAAGAAGGACAAGGTCGTCACGCCGCCACTGACGCTGAAGCGCGGCGATGCCGCTACAGCGATCCGTCAGGCGCCGCGCCGGCTAAAGGGAAAAATGCGCATCGGCGGCCAGGAACACTTCTATCTCGAAGGCCATATCGCCATGGCCATTCCGGGCGAGGATCAGGACGTCACCATCTATTCCTCGACCCAGCATCCGAGCGAAGTCCAGCACATGGTGAGCCATGCACTCGGCGTGCCGAGCAATGCCATCACGGTGGAGATCCGCCGGATGGGCGGCGGCTTCGGCGGCAAGGAGACGCAAGGCAACCAGTTTGCCGCATTGGCGGCGATCGCCGCGAAGAAACACCATCGCGCCGTGAAGATCCGGCCCGACCGCGACGACGACATGATCGCCACCGGCAAGCGTCACGATTTCCTCGTCGACTACGAAGTCGGCTTCGATGACGAGGGCAACATCCTCGGCGTCGATTTCATGTTCGCGGCGCGCTGCGGTTTTTCGTCGGACCTTTCCGGCCCGGTGACCGATCGCGCACTGTTCCACTGCGACAACACCTATTTCTGGCCGGCGGTGCATGCGCAATCGGCGCCGCTCTACACCAACACCGTGTCGAACACCGCCTTTCGTGGTTTCGGCGGCCCGCAAGGCATGGTCGGCGCCGAGCGCGTCATCGACGAGGTGGCCTTCGCCGTCGGCAAGGATCCACTCGAAATCCGCAAGAAGAATTTTTATGGTACGTCAGACCGCAACATCACGCCCTACCACCAGACGGTCGAGGATAACATCATCCAGCGCATCGTCGCCGAGCTCGAGCAAAGCGCCAGCTATGCGCGGCGCCGGCGTGAGATATCGGCCTTCAACGCCAACAGCCGTTTCATCAAGCGCGGCCTGGCGCTGACGCCGGTCAAGTTCGGCATCTCGTTCACCGCCACGCATTATAACCAGGCCGGCGCGCTGGTGCATGTCTATACCGACGGTTCGGTGCATCTGAACCATGGCGGCACCGAGATGGGGCAGGGCCTCTACGTCAAGGTTGCGCAAGTGGTGGCGGAAGAGTTCCAGATCGACCTCGACCAGGTCAAGATCACCGCGACCACGACCGGCAAGGTGCCGAACACTTCGGCCACGGCAGCGTCGTCCGGCTCCGATCTCAACGGCATGGCGGCGCAAAATGGCGCTCGCCAGATCAAGGACCGGCTGATCGATTTCGCCGCTGAAAAATATCAGGTGCCGCGCGATCAGGTGCTGTTCCTGCCCAACCGGGTGCGCATCGGCAACCAGGAAATCGCCTTCGCCGACCTCATCAAGCAGGCCTATATGGCTCGCATCCAGCTGTCGGCGGCGGGTTTCTACAAGACGCCGAAAATCCACTGGAACCGCGACAAGGGCGAGGGCCGCCCCTTCTATTATTTCGCCTATGGCGCGTCGTGCTCGGAGGTCTCGGTCGACACGCTGACCGGCGAATACATGGTCGAGCGCACCGATATTCTGCATGACTGCGGCCGATCTCTGAATAGCGCCATCGACATCGGCCAGATCGAGGGCGGCTTCATCCAAGGCATGGGCTGGCTGACGACGGAAGAACTGTGGTGGGACGCCAAGGGCCGGCTGCGCACGCACGCGCCATCGACCTACAAGATCCCGCTCGCCTCCGACCGGCCGAAGATATTCAACGTCACCTTGGCCGACTGGCCGGAAGCGAGCGAGCCGACCATCCACCGCTCCAAGGCAGTCGGCGAGCCGCCGTTCCCGCTCGGCATGTCGGTGCTGCACGCCCTGTCGGATGCAGTGGCCAGCGTCGCCGACCACAAGATCTGTCCGCGCCTCGATGCTCCTGCAACGCCGGAGCGGGTGCTGATGGCGATCGAGAGGCTGAAGAAAGAGACGAAGGCCGGCGCCTGAATCTGGCAGAATGTGCAATCTGGGCCGAAAAACCTATATTTCCCATTCGGGAATGTGAACCATGAACTCGAAAGTGCAAAGCCTGAAAGCCTTTCTCACCAGCGCCGGCCAGGTTGCCCTGGTCGAAGTGACCGGAACAAAAGGCTCGACGCCACGCGAGAAGGGCGCCTTCATGCTCGTCTCGCAGGCGGCGATCTTTGGCACCATCGGCGGCGGTCAACTCGAATACATGGCGATCGACAAAGCCCGGCAGATGCTTTTCTCCCCCTCAAGGGGGGAGAGAACCCGCGCCGATCCGATCTTACCCGGCGGCTTCGCCGCCACCCTCCCCTCAAGGGGCAGGGAAAGCCGCGCGACCCTCGATGTGCCGCTAGGCCCGGAAATCGGCCAATGCTGCGGCGGGCGCGTCGAAGTGCTGATCCGGCTCGTCGATGCAGCCCTTGCCGCCGATCTGGTTGCGGCTGCGGAAGCCGAGGAGGCGCACCTGCCGCGTGTCTACATCTTCGGCGGCGGCCATGTCGGCCAGGCGCTGGCGTCGACGATCGCACTTCTTCCCGTGCACGGCATCGTCATCGAGACGCGGGCCGAAGCACTGGAAGGCATGCCGGAGACCGTCGAGACCCGGCTGACGCCGATGCCCGAGGCCGAGGTGCGAAACGCTCCCGCCGGCACCGCCTTCGCCATCCTGACCCACGATCATGCGCTGGATTTCCTGATCGTCGCCGAGGCGCTGAAGCGCGGCGATGCCGCCTATGTCGGCATGATCGGCTCGAAGACCAAGAAAGCGACGTTCAGGAACTGGTTCCTGAAATCGGCGGCAGGCAGCGAGGCCGAGTTTGCCCGCCTCGTCTCGCCGATCGGCGGCGATACGGTCAAAGACAAGCGCCCACAGGTCATCGCGGCGCTGGCGGCAGCTGAGATCATGACGGCGCTGGTCAGTCACAGCGCAGCCTTAAGTGCCGACCAGCAAATTCCGCATGGCAGGGTGATGGCGGGCTAAGCTGCGCCGCAGCTAAACCGGCCGCTTCAGCCCCAGATGGTCGCGCAGTGTGCGGCCGTCGTACTCCTTGCGAAACAGGCCGCGTCGCTGCAGTTCCGGCACGACGAGCGTGGCAAAGGCATCCAGTTCGCCTGGGAAATATGAGGGCATGACGTTAAAACCGTCGGCCGCGCCACCCTCGAACCGAGCCTGCAGTTCGTCGGCGACTTGGGCCGCAGTGCCGACGATGCGCCAATGGCCACGCGCGCCGGCGAAATGCCGGGCAAGCTGGCGGATGGAGAGGCCGTCGCGGCGCGATTGCTCGATGACCAGCGCCTGCCGGCTTTTCATCCCCTCGCTCTCCGGCAGATCCGGCAGCGGCCCGTCGATCGGGTAGCGCCACAGATCGGAGATGCTGAGATAGCTGGACAGCAGCGCAACGCCGACATCGTCGGGGATCAGCGCCTGCAATTCCTCATATTTTTCAAGGGCCTCCGCTTCGGTCTCCGCCACCACCGGCGCGACGCCGGGCATGATCTTGATGTCGTCAGGCTCGCGCCCATAGGCCGCCAGACGTCCCTTGAGATCGTCGTAAAAGGCCTTCGCTTCCTCGAAGGTCTGCGCCGCGGTGAACACCACATCGGCGGTGCGGGCGGCAAGGTCGCGGCCGACATCCGAGGCGCCGGCCTGAACCATGACCGGGGCGCCCTGCGGCGAGCGTGGCAGATCGAGCGGGTCGCGAACCGAAAAGCTCTGGCCGTCGTGACCGGAGGCGCCGAGCTTGCCGTTCCAGAGCCCGGTGACGACTTCGGCGAATTCACGCGCGCGCTCATAGCGATCGGCATGGGGCTTGAGGCCGGTCGAGCCGAAATTGGCGGCCTCGATGGGGCTGGCCGAGGTGACCAGGTTCCAGCCGGCCCTGCCGCCACTCAGATGATCGAGCGACAGGAAGGTTCGTGCGAGCCCATAGGGCTCGTTGTAGCTCGTCGAGGCTGTCGAGACGAGGCCGATGCGGCTGGTCTGGACGGCAAGCGCCGAAAGCAGACTGATCGGCTCGAAGCCGATCGAGCGCGACGTCTGGCTGGCGATGCCGATATTGGCCTCGCGCAGGCCGGCGGCGTCCTCGCAGAAGATCATGTCGAACTTCGCCGCCTCCGCCGTGCGCGCCAGCGCGATGTAATGGTCGATGTCAGTGCCGGCGGTGATGTGCGCCTTGGGATGGCGCCAGGCGGCGATGTGGTGGCCTGTCGCCCACAGAAAGGCGCCGAGCTTCATCTGGCGAGCGGTCATTGGTCACCTCCGCCGGCAAGCCCGAGATGCGAGCGCAGCGTTTTTCCGCGATTGCTTTCTCGAACCAAGCCACGCCGCCGCAGTTCCGGCAGAATCAAGCCGACGAAATCGCCTAGCGCTGAAAGCTGTGCCGGCATCTGGATGGTGAACCCGTCGCAGCTTTTCGCCCGGAAGCCTTTTTCCATGCTGTCGGCGACGGCAGCCGGCTTGCTATCGGCGATAAGCGCGACGTTCGTCAGCAGCTTCACGGCATCCGGATCGCGTCCGCACGCCGTGACACGGCGCCTGATATCGTCATAGCGTGCTGTCGCGCCCTCCACCGGTCCGTTATCCAGCAGGATGACATCGGCGGTGCGGGCGGCAATATCCAGGTCTGATACCGACAGTCCCGACAAGACGAGCACCGGTGTATCCTGCTGCGACCGCGCGACGTTCAGCGGTCCGCGCACGGAAAAGAACGCGCCTCTGTGCTCGAGCAGATGCATTTTTTCGGGGTCGTGGAAGCGGCCGCCGCTCTGGTCGAACAGCAGCGCGTCCGCATCCCAGCCCTGCCACAGACCTTGCACGATGCCGATATATTCCTCACTGCGACGGCGGAAATCGTCAGGCGAAAATCCTTCGGGCCGGCTGTAATTGGCTGCTTCCCGTGGCGCCTGCGCCATGGTCGCGTTCCAGCCACTGCGGCCATGGCTGATGATGTCGAGCGAAGCGAAACGGCGCGCCAGATTGTAAGGTTGGTGGGCAATTGTCGAGGCAGCGGCAACCAGGCCGATCCTGCTTGTGACTGTTGCCAATGCGGCCAGCAAAGTGGTCGCTTCGAAGGGCATCGGACTGTTCGCGGCACCGCCGCCGGAAGCCGGCGCTGAATCGGCAAGCAGCACCATGTCCAGGCCCGCTGCTTCGGCCTTTTGCACTAAACCGGCCAGGCGGCTGAATTCCCGCCCCGGTGATGGATCGATGGTTCCCGGAAACAGCGAAACGGCAAGATGCATTGTGGCGCCGTTGTCCATCGATGGTCCCTGCGAGACGAAATACCACCCGAACTATGTTCGCCACATCCAGGGATGGCAACCGCTGGCGCTGGGCCAAGCGCCGGTCACGTGCCGGCCAGCATTATTTCCCAGCTAGCAGATCGTTGATCAGTCGCTGGCAGCGCTCGGCCATGAAGTCGAGCAGCAGCCGTACTTTTGGATCCTGCAGCTTCTTGTGCGGATAGACGGCGGCGAACTGCACCGGTGTCGGTGGCGTGCTGCTCAGGATCACCTTCAGCCGCCGGTCGCGGATGAATGGCTCGACCTCGAAGCGCGGCTTGTTGATGATGCCGCGCCCCGAAAGCGCCCAGCCGGTCAGCACGTCGCCATCGTCGGTGTCGTAGGGCCCGTGCACCTCGAATTTCTGCGGGCCTGTGGGGGTCTGCAGCGTCCACACATATTCGCGCGCGCCGGAATAACGCAGCATCAGGCAGTCGTGCTTCTTGCCGATCAGCTCCTGCGGCTCCAACGGTTCGCCGCGGGCCTCGAGATATTTCGGCGCCGCCACCAGCACGCGCTCGCATTCCATGATGCCGCGCATCCTGAGGCTGGAATCTTCGATGATGCCGAGCCGGAAGGCGACATCGATGCCTTCCTTCATGATGTCGACATTGTGGTCCGAAAGCCTCAGCCTCACCTCGATGTCTGGGTATTTGTCGTGAAAATCGGGAATGCCCGAGGCGACCAGCCGGCGGCCGAGGCCCAAGGGTGCCGTAACGCGGATGGTGCCGCGCGGCTGGCCGGAAAGCGCCGAGACCGCGGCTTCCGCCTCGGTGATCGCCTCCAAGACCTGCTTGGCGCCCCCGTAAAAAACCGTGCCATGCTCGGTCGGCATCAATTGCCGCGTCGTGCGGTTGAACAGACGCACGCCCAGGTGCTTCTCCAACTCCTTGATGCGGTTGGAGGCGACCGCCGGCGAAATCCGCATGTCGCGACCGGCCGCCGACAGATTGCCGAGTTCGACCACGCGAACGAAGACGGCAATGTTGTCCAGATAGGCCATGCGGTTTCGTGGCTTTCCTGAGGCCGCCTTCGGGCGGCTCCCATCCTGCTGCGTGTGACTACCCTAGTATTTTCCATTTTTTTTTGAAAGTCATCGTGCGCCTCGCCTCTTTCCGTTTGCGCTCCAACCCGTAAAGTCGCCCAATCGGCAGGGACGATTTCAATGATGGATTTCGCGATTTTCTGGGACTGGCTAAGTTTTGCCGTGCGCTGGCTGCACGTCATCACCGGCATCGCCTGGATCGGCTCGTCCTTCTACTTCGTCGCGCTCGACCTCGGCCTGCGCCAGCGTCCCGGCATGCCCGTCGGCGCCTTCGGCGAGGAATGGCAGGTGCATGGCGGCGGCTTTTACCACATCCAGAAATATCTGGTGGCGCCGGCCGAAATGCCCGAGCATCTGACCTGGTTCAAATGGGAATCCTACGCCACCTGGCTGTCCGGCTTCGCCATGCTGTGCGTCGTCTATTATGCCGGGGCCGATCTGTTCCTGATCGATCCCAACGTGCTCCCAATGTCCGTCCCGGTCGGCATCCTGCTGTCGTTGGCAACGATCGGCGTCGGCTGGGTGGTCTATGATCTGCTGTGCCGCTCGCCGCTCGGCAAAAGCGACACCGGCCTGATGCTGGTGCTCTACTGTGTGCTGGTGTTCATCGCCTGGGGGCTGACGCATCTCTTCACCGGCCGCGCCGCCTTCCTGCATCTGGGCGCCATCACCGCCACGATCATGTCGGCCAACGTCTTCATGGTTATCATCCCCAACCAGAAGATCGTTGTCGCCGACCTCATCGCTGGCCGCAAGCCCGATCCGAAATACGGCAAGATCGCCAAGCAGCGCTCGCTGCACAACAACTATTTGACGCTGCCGGTGCTGTTTCTGATGCTGTCGAACCATTATCCCCTGGCGTTCGGCACTGAGTTCAACTGGGTCATCGCCTCGCTGGTGTTCATCATCGGCGTGCTGATCCGGCACTATTTCAACTCGATCCATGCCCGCAAAGGCAATCCGACCTGGACCTGGATGGCGGCACTCGTCCTGTTCATCGTCATCATCTGGCTGTCGACTGCGCCGAAAGTGCTGACCGGCGAACCCAAGGAATCCGCGTCGGCGCAAATCTATGTCGCTTCAGCGCATTTCCCGGCCGTGCGCGACACCGTGCTCGGCCGCTGCTCGATGTGCCATGCGGCGGAGCCGGTCTATGAGGGCATCTATCATGCACCGAAGGGCGTGATGCTCGACACCGATGCGGATATCGCCAACCACGCCCGCGAGATCTATCTGCAGGCCGGTCGCAGCCACGCCATGCCGCCCGCCAACGTCAGCCAGATTACCGACAAGGAAAGGGCACTGCTGGTGGCTTGGTTCGAAGGCGCAGGGAGATAGCATGAACTCGACACTTCTGCGCGGCCGCACGCTGTCCTTCGTGCGCTGGCCGCAGACCATCGACGATCATTCCGCCTGGCGCTACGAGGAGGATGGCGGCCTGCTGATCCGCGACCGCCGGATCGTCGCTGCGGGCACCTATGCCGATGTTGAAAAGCAGGCCGGCGAGACGGCGAAGAAAATCGACCACCGGCCGCATCTGCTGCTGCCCGGCTTTATAGATGCCCATGTGCATTTTCCGCAGATGCAGGTCATCGCCTCCTATGGCGCAGAACTGCTCGACTGGTTGAAAACCTACACCTTTCCGGAGGAAACGAAGTTCGCCAACGCCCAGCACGGCCGCCGCATCGTGCGGCTGTTCCTCGACGAAATGGTGCGCCACGGTACAACGACGGTCGCCGCCTACTGCTCGGTGCACAAGGCTTCAGCCGAAGCCTTTTTCGCCGAGTCGCATGACCGCAACATGCTCAACATTGCCGGCAAGGTGATGATGGATCGCAATGCGCCCGACGGCGTGCTCGACACACCGCAATCGGGTTACGACGACACGAAGGCGCTGATCAAGGAATGGCATGGCAAGGGACGGCAGCACTACGCCATCACGCCGCGCTTCGCCATCACCTCGTCGCCGGAGCAGATGGAGATGGCGGGCGCGCTGTGTCGGGAATATCCCGACCTGCACATGCAGACGCATCTGTCGGAAAACCACGCCGAAATCGCTTTCACGCAGGAACTCTACCCGTGGTCGCGCGACTATACCGACGTTTACGAGCACTACGGGCTGTTGGGCAAAAAGAGCCTGTTTGGACATTGCATCCATCTGTCGGAGCGCGAAGCGGATGCGCTTTCGGACTCGGGCTCGGTAGCGGTGTTCTGCCCGACCTCCAACCTGTTCCTCGGTTCCGGCCTGTTCGACTACCAGCGCTTCCGGCGCCGCGACAAGCCGGTCCGGATCGCCGCTGCCACCGATGTCGGCGGCGGCACCAACTACTCCATGCTGCGCACCATGGACGAGGGCTACAAGGTGATCGCGCTGAACGGAGAGAAGCTCAACCCGCTCCAGTCCTTCTGGCAGATGACGCGCGGCAATGCCGAGGCGCTGTCGGTGGCTGACAAGATCGGCACGCTGGATGAAGGCAGCGATGCCGACATCGTCGTGCTGGACGCCAGGGCAACGCCGGCGATGCGGCTCAGGATGGAAACGGTCGAGACGCTGGCGCAGGAACTGTTTCTCCTGCAAACGCTGGGTGACGACCGCACTGTCCGCGAGGTTTATGTGGCGGGGCGGCCAGCCAAGGCGGATATGATCGCGGGGTAAGAACCCTCACCCGGATTGCCAACCAAATTGCAAGGGCAATTCGGGGCAATCCGACCTCTCCCCGAGGGGAGAGGAGATCGCCAGTGCCGACGCTTTCCTCTTCTCCCCACCGGGGAGAAGGTGGCCGCGAAGCGGCCGGATGAGGGGCCGCTCCACGGAAGCTTGACCGAGCGGAGCTTGTCGTACACACGACGTGTGACGATTTCGGAGAAAGAAAATGGCCGTTGCTGACGACATCGCTCTGATCAAGAGACAGGAAGAGACCCTTGTCTTCGCCACCTTCGACGAGGCCGTCGCTTTCAAAATCGGCTCCGCCATTCGCGATCGTGCAATTGCCGAGAACCTGCCCATCATAGTCGACATCAGGCTGTGGGACCGGCCGCTGTTCTACGCCGCGATGCCGGGTTCGAACGCCTCGAACCCCGACTGGGCGCGGCGCAAGACCAATGTGGTCAAGCGGTTCCTGAGAAGCACCTACCGCATGGTGCTGGAACAGCAGCGCCCGGACCGCAGCTTCAAGATCGGCGAAGGGCTGGATATTGCCGACTACGTGCTGGCCGGCGGTGGCTTTCCGGTGACCGTCAAGGGCGCCGGCGTCATTGGTGTGATCGCCGTCTCCGGACTGCCGGAGCGGGAGGATCATGGCGTCGTCGTCGATGCGCTGTGCGATCATTTGGGCGTCGATAAGCGCGGGCTGGCATTGCCTCGGGACGCCGAATGACCGTGCTCGATCCCAAGGCCTTCCTGACCTCCATCTTCAACGCCGCCGTTGCCGCCGCCGATCCGGAACGAACCATCCGGGATCATCTGCCGGCCAAGCCAAAGGGCCGTACCATCGTCATCGGCGCGGGCAAAGGCTCGGCGCAGATGGCGGCAGCGTTCGAGAAAGTGTGGGCCGGCCCGATCGAAGGGCTGGTCGTCACCCGCTATGGCTATGGCGCGACCTGCGAGCGCATCGAGATCATCGAGGCGGCTCATCCGGTGCCGGACGCTGCCGGTCTGGAAGCCTCGCGGCGCCTGCTCGCCAAGGTCCAGGGGCTGACTGAGGATGACCTAGTGGTGGCGCTGATTTCCGGCGGCGGATCGGCGCTGTTGCCGTCGCCCGCCGGCGGCTTGACGCTGGCCGACGAGATCGCCGTCAATGAGGCGCTGCTCGCCTCGGGTGCGCCGATCGCGGCGATGAACACCATCCGCAAGCACCTTTCCACCATCAAGGGCGGCAGGCTGGCAGCGGCCGCATGGCCGGCCAGGGTGGTGTCGCTGATCGTCTCCGATATTCCCGGCGACAATCCGGCAATGGTCGCCTCCGGCCCAACCGTACCGGATACAGGCAGCCGCGCAGACGCGCTGGCCTCGATATCGGCCTATGGCATGAAACTGCCGGCCTCGGTGATGGCGCATATCAATTCGCCGGCCGCCGATGCGCCAAGCCCGGATGACGAGCGCTTTTCGCGCAACGAGGTGCATTTGATCGCTTCGGCCGGGGTGTCGCTCGAAGCGGCTGTTGCGGAAGCGAAACGGCAAGGCGTTGAAGCCATCATCCTCTCCGATGCGATCGAGGGCGAAGCGCGCGAAGTCGGCGGCGTCCATGCCGCGATCGCGCGCGAAGTGGCGACGCGCAACCGGCCATTTCAAAAGCCGGTGCTGATCCTGTCGGGCGGCGAGACAACCGTGACGCTGCGCGCAAAAGGCAAGGGCGGCCGCAATTCGGAATTCCTGCTGGCCTTCGCCATCGGCATCAATGGCGTCGACGGCATTCACGCGCTGGCCGCCGACACCGACGGCATCGACGGTTCGGAAGACAATGCCGGCGCCTTCGCCGATGGCTCGACCGTATCGCGCATGCGCGCAGCCGGGGTGGACGCCAAGGCTATGCTTGCCGGCAACAATGCCTGGACGGCCTTCAACGCGGTTGGCGATCTTTTCGTACCCGGCCCGACCGGTACGAATGTCAACGATCTCAGGGCAATTCTGATCAGGTAGCTGAAGCAATTCCAGGAAGTGTGAAGCGGTTTTCCGTCTGGAATCGCGCAAAAACAAAACTGATCAGGCGGCCATCAGCCGCTTCACCAGCTTCATATCCTGCAGGAACCGTTCGCGTTCGGCTTCCTTGTCCGCCCGATCGTGGATGCGCAGGATGAAGGAGGGATGGATGGTGATGAACACGCGCAATCCGTCCTCGCGCTCGATCACTTGTCCGCGCATCTTTGTCACCGGGATCGCCTTGCCGAGCAGCGACATCGCCGCTGTCGCGCCGAGTGCCACGGCGAGGTTAGGCTTGATCAGCTCGAATTCTTGGTCGATCCACCAGCGGCAGGCCTGAATCTCACCGGAATTCGGCTTGGAGTGGATGCGGCGCTTGCCGCGCGGCTCGAACTTGAAGTGCTTGACTGCGTTAGTGACATAGACCTTTTGCCGATCGACACCGGCATCGTCCAGGATCGCATCGAACACCTTGCCGGCCGGACCAACGAAAGGTTTGCCGGCGAGATCCTCCTGATCCCCCGGCTGTTCGCCGACGAAGATCACTTTGGCATTGTCGGGGCCCTCACCGAAGACGGTCTGCGTCGCGTCGCGCCAAAGCGGGCAGCGACGGCAGCCTTTCGCTACCTCACGCAACTCGGAAATCGTGCTTGCGGCATCGTCCTCCGCCGTCTCGGCAGGCTGTTGCTTCGGCCAATGCCGTGCCTGCACCTTTGCGTGGTGCGGCGCGGGTGTTGTCGGCATCTTCGCAATCATGTCCTTGGCGGCCTTGTCCGCTCCTGCGATCATGTCTGGAATGAGCGAGGCCTCGGGAAGGTTCCGCCAATATTTCTTTGGCATCTCCCTTTGCATCGCCTTCACCTTCAGCCGCGCCGGGTTGAAGATGTTCTCGAAATAAGTCCGCCAGAGCGCCTCGGTGTCGTCTTGATCAGGCGCATCGCCCTTGGCAGCACCCGGCCCCATCGCCAGCCTTTCGCCATCCCAATCGGCGGAGGCATAGGGCGTCAGGATCGTCCAGCGCATGCCGGTGAAACGCCTGACGAAGAAATCGGCGTTGCGCTCGACGATGAAATGATCCGGCTCGAACCAGGCGACATAGCGCTCATCGGCACCGTCGCCGATTTTTCGGAAGCGCACGAAGGCGTGCATCTTGTGGCTGTCGCGCCGCACCGCCTTTTCCATGGTCTCAAGCCGCCTGGTGTCGGGATCCGACGCGATTTCCAGCAGTTTAGGCTCGTCGCGCAATCGCCAAAGCACTCTGTAGATAAAGGCAAACCGGCCGGAATCGGAATGGCAGAACGCCGTTTCGGCATGCCCGATGAAGTCGCGCGGCACGACGAGCTGCGCGCCCGCAGGCACTTCAGGCAATTCTGCCTGATCAGAGCCCGGCGCGACATGCCAGCCGACGTCCTCGGGCCTGACCTCATTCAGGGCGAGCCGCCGTGCCGCGTCACGCCAGCCGGCAAAATCCGTCTCGCTGTCGAGCCGAACTCTGTATCTGGCGAGATCGAGTTGCGCCGGCCGCATGATCAAAACAACGATAATTGTTCGCAGGAGTAGGCGATCCTGTCGCGCAGGCCGGCCTTGTCGGTCAGCGCACCAGGTGACCAGCCTTCGGCGATGATGAAGGGCCTGAGCTTGGCGACCGACTGGCAGATCCGTCCGACGTCCTCGAGCCGCATGCGCCGGTGCCGGCGCGTCTCCAAAATCTTCGCCACCACCTTGGTGCCGAGACCCGGCACCCGCAGCAGCGCTTCGCGGTCGGCGCGGTTGATGTCGACCGGAAACTGTCCCCGGTTGCGCAGCGCCCAGGCGAGCTTCGGGTCTATGGCGAGATCGAGCATGCCGTCGCTGCTCCCGGCAAGGATTTCCGGCTGTGAAAACCCATAGAACCGCATCAGCCAGTCGGCCTGATAGAGCCGGTGCTCGCGCATCAGCGGTGGTTTCAGCAAGGGCAGCGACGATGACGAATCCGGAATGGGGCTGAAAGCCGAGTAATAGACGCGCCGCAGATGATAGCTGCCATAGAGCCGCGCGCTGGTGTGAAGGATGCCGTCGTCGGATGTCTTGTCGGCGCCGATGATCATCTGCGTCGACTGACCGCCCGGCACAAAGCGTTCGCGCTTCTTGGTCTTCAAAGTCGGCTCAGCCTTCTCCTCCATCTTCTGGCGCAGCCTGGCCATGGAAAGCCGGATTGTCTCCGGCTTCTTCTCGGGCGCCAGCCGCTTCACGCCCTCATCGGTCGGCAGTTCAACGTTGATCGACAGCCGGTCGGCATAAAGCCCTGCCTTCTCGACCAGTTCCGCCGAACTTTCCGGGATCGTCTTCAGATGGATGTAGCCGGAGAACTTCTCCTCCAAGCGCAGCCGGCGTGCCACCTCGACCATCTCGCCCATGGTCTCGTCCGGTGAGCGGACGACGCCGGAGGACAGGAACAGGCCTTCGATATAGTTGCGCCTGTAGAAATCCATGGTCAGTTTCACCACCTCTTCGATGGTGAAACGGGCGCGCCGCACATTGGACGACGAGCGGTTGATGCAATAGCTGCAATCGTAGATGCAGAAATTGGTCAGCAGGATCTTGAGAAGGGAAATGCAGCGGCCATCCGGCGCGTAGGAATGACAGATGCCCATGCCTTCGGTGGAGCCGATGCCGCCGGATTTCAAGGAATCCTTTTTTGCAGCACCGGAAGAGGCGCAGGAGGCATCGTATTTGGCGGCGTCGGAGAGGATCGCCAGCTTTTCACGGACGGTAAGTGCGCTCATATGTTCATGATATGTTCTGAACAGGAGATCCGCTACCTCATTTGATGGAGGCGGCGAAAAAGTGATCGCCGCCCATCATGAATCCATCAAACCTCGTGCAGATAGAGGTGGTAATCCAGTTCGCTGACCGTGCGTGCCACCCGCAGATACTCGGACTGTTTGATCGCCACGAACGTCCGGTGCAGGTCCTCGCCGAGCGCGTTCTTCAGGAAGCTGGACGTCCGCGCCGCTTCGATCGCGGCGCGCCAGTCGACAGGCATGGTCGTGCGCGTGACCGCTGCCTCATAGCCGTTGCCGGTCGTTTCGGGGCCCGGATCGAGGCCTTCATCCATGCCCTTGATGATGCCGGCGAGCACGGTCGCGGCGATCAGATAAGGGTTGGCGTCGACGCCGGACGGGCGGTGCTCGATGCGCCGGTTCTTCGCGTCGCCTGCCGGCACGCGTAGCGCCACCGAGCGGTTGTTGACGCCCCAGGTCGGCGCCACCGGCGCATAGGATTGCGAGACGAAACGCCGCCAGGAATTGGCGTGCGGCGCAAACACCAGCATCGATTCCGCCATCGTCTGGATGAGGCCACCAAGCCCCTGCAGCAGCGGCAGCGACCAGCTCTCGCCGCCGGCTTCGGCAAAGACGTTTCGGCCGGCCTTGTCCTGCAGCGAGACGTGGAAATGCATGCCCGAGCCGGCATATTTCTCGATCGGCTTGGCCATGAAACAGGCGGTGACGCCATGGCGGCGCGCCTGCGCCCGCACAAGCCGCTTCAGCATGACCAGATCGTCGGCCGCCCGCATCACATCCTTGCGGTAGTTCAGCGTCAGTTCGTACTGGCCGGGCGCATATTCGGAAATCACCGTCTCGGCCGGAATGCCTTGCGCCTTGGCCGCGGCATAGATGTCGGAGAACAGCGGCTCCATGCCGTGCAGATGATCGACCGAATAGACTTCAGTCTTGCCCGAGACGCGGCCGTCGAGCACGGCGCGCGCGGGCTGCACCTTGCCGTCGGCGTCGCGTTCGTTGGCCAGCAGGAAGAATTCAAGTTCGAAGGCGCCGGCCGGATAGAGACCCTTGGCCGCCAGGATCTCCACCTGCCGAGCCAGCGCCAGCCGCGGATCCGACGACATCGGCCGGCCGTCGAGCATGTACATCGCCATCAGCAACTGGCCGCGCGGCGGGCTCGTGCCATAGAGCGGCACCAGCGTGCCGGGGATCGGCCAGGCCCTGAGGTCGCCGTCGCCGGTGGTCCAGATCAGCCCGGTCTCGTGTACATCCTCGCCTGTGATATCGAGGCCGAGGATCGAGATCGGCATGTGGCGGCCGCCCTCGAAGATGCTCTTCAGCTCATGCCGGCGCACGATCTTGCCACGGCCGACGCCATTGGCATCGGTCAGGACGATATCGAAGGCCTCGATCTCGGGATGGGCGTCGAGAAAGGCTTGCGCCTCGGCAGGTGTCGAGCCCGAAGGTGAGGTTATCATGGCATTGGGGTGGTCCATCGCCGCTTGTCTCATGCCGCAAGCTTCGCCGCAACCGCGCCGAAGGCGGTGATCAGCCGGTTGACCTGGGCAGCCGAGGTCGCCGGCGAGATCAGCATCATGTTGTGGAAGGGTGCGATCAGCACGCCGCGATTGACCAGCGCGACATGGATGGCGGCCTCCAGTTCCGGTGCATGCGCCATTTCCGCCTCGGCGCCATTGCGCAGCGGACCGGGCGCACAGATGAACTCGACGCGGGCGCCGACGCGGGAAACATGCCAGGGCAGACGATAGCGATCGATCACGCCGATCAGCCCGGCATCGAGCCGCCGCGCCAGATGATCCATCCGGTCGTAATTCCCCTCGGTCATCACCTCTTCGAGCGTGGCGCGCATCGCCGCGAACTGCAGCGGGTTGGCCGACAGCGTCGTGCCCATGCCGGAATAGCCCGGCTCCTTGGTCCTGTTGTAATCCGCGTAGCGTGAGGCAACGTCGTCGCTCATGCCCCAGACACTGGCCGGCACACCTCCGGCAATCGGCTTGCCCAGCACGAAGAGGTCCGGGTCGAGGCCATACTTCCTCGTATAGCCGCCGGGGCCGGTCGAGATCGTGTGCGTCTCGTCGATCAGAAGCAGCGTGCCGGCTTGGCGTGTCAGTTTGCGCAGGGCGTCATGGTAACCCGGATCGGCCAGCACCATACAGGAGTTGGTCAGCACCGGTTCGGCAATGACGCAGGCCACATCCTTATCCCTGAGCGCGGCTTCGAGTGCTGAAACATCGTTGAACTCGATGACCTTGGCCGTGCGGGTCAGGTCGCGGAACTCGCCGGCCAATCCCGGCCGGTTGACGGGCTTGCCGTCGATCAGCCGCACCATCGTCTCGTCGACCGAGCCATGATAGCAACCGTTGAAGACCAGGATTTTTTCGCGGCCGGTGATTGCGCGGGCGACGCGCAATGCAAAGCGGTTGGCGTCGGTCGCCGTCGTCGCGATCTGCCAGAACGGCATGCCGAAGCGCTGCTGCAGCAGCGACCCTATGGCCAGCGCATCTTCCGAAGGCAGCATATAGGTCAGGCCGCGTCCAGCCTGGCGGCGGATGGCGCGTGCCACCGGTGGCGGCGAATGGCCGAACATCGAGCCGGTGTCTCCAAGGCAGAAATCGTCGAGCTTGTTTCCGTCGATATCGGTGATCGTGGCACCCCTGGCGCTGTCGACCAGGATCGGGAACGGCGTCGGCCAATCGTTCATCCAGTGCATAGGCACGCCGCCGAAGAAGCCGGGCAGGCCGTTGCCGATCTTGGCTTGCGATTTTGGCCGCGCCTTGCGGAAGGCTGCCCCCTCGGTTTCGCGCAAATCGGCAATGCGGTCGCGGCCGATGCCGCCGATGGACGTCTTGGACATATCGCTGTGCATGAAAACCCCTCTGGTCGATCCCTCTTAGCCAATCCGTGTCCGCATCCGCAATTGGCCGCGCATCTGTCCTGCGTTGGCTCAGCCTTTGGCAGCGGCGCTTGACCGTGCTGCCGAAGTCAGCGCCAATATGAGCGGGATTTGAGGTGGAGGGGCAAAATGAGAACGATCATGTGTGTGGCAATGCTTCTGTCGTCGGCTGGCGCTGCCTTCGCGTCGGGTGGCATCTGGTGCTCCACCGAGGACACGGCGGCGATATTCGAGGTCGAGGCAGGCGTCACCAGAGGCATGGGCGGGCCGACCTTCAACTTTCGCGGCAACCTCGAAATTCTGAGCCGGCCTGCCGGCGACAGCCTGCGCAAGACCGTGTTCGAGGATTCCAACCTGACGCAGTACTGGCTCGACGGCAAGGAATTGCGGCTGAACATCTATCGTGAGCACGAGGCCGCGCAAAAGATCAACTCAGTTGAACTGACGATCCTGACCAAGACCAGCGACGAAGGCGTCTACGACGGGAACTATACGCTCGCCGTCTACGACGCCGCGGCGGATACGGACCAGGACGGCAAACCGGTTGAAATCAGCGGCAAAGTGTCGTGCGGAGCGGAGTGAGCGGGGTCAGGCCGTGATATCGATGACGCCGCAATCGCCGGCGGCACTACCGAAGGCGACCCGGCGTTCTTCCTTGTCCCACATCATCGAGGTGACGGCGCCCTTGCCCGGCCGTCGCAACAGCACTTCCTTGGCGTCGGCAAAACGCACCGCCATCACCATGCCGTCATCATAGCCGACGGCAACGACATCCTGGCTCGGGTGGCAGGCGACAGCCGTCACCATGGCGTTGCCGCGCGTGCCGAGCTCCAGCGGCGCCTTGCCCATCGGGCCGTCCTTGCCGGAAAACGGCCAGACGATCGCCGCCGGCGCGCCGGAACTCGCCAGCCACTTGCCCTTCACACTCCACGACAGGCTTTTGACCTTGCCGGGATAGCCGGTCATGCGCATGTGCTTGCCGTCGGCGAGCTTCCAGCCGTGCAGCGCGTTTTCCTGCATGGTGGTGACGAGGAAGGCGCCATCGGGAGAGAAGGTGACGCCGGTGTGGGCACCGGCCCATTCGAGTTCCACCGGCTTGCCCTCGACCGCGGGGAAATGCAGCGTCGCGCCATTGTAGCGGGCAACGCCGAAGCGCATGCCCTTGGGCGAGAAGGCCAGCCCCTCCACCGAACGCGGATGGACGAATTCCCTGGTCTTGCCGTCGGCGAAGCGCACGAAGGCGGTCTTGCCTGAGGCATAGGCGATGGCGCCTTGCGGCCCGGCGGCAACGCTGGTGATCCACTTCTTGGCCGCGCTTGCCAATTCGGTGACCTCGCCGCCCGCCTTCACGGCAAACACCTTGCCGTCCTCGCCGCCGGTGATCAGCCGGTCATTGGCTGCATCATGGAAGGCGGCAAGCACCCCGTCATTGGCCTGAACTGTCTTGTGGCCATGGTCGAGCCGATGGACGGCGCCGTCGGCCATCGCAAAATGCGGCACGTCGCCGAGAAAGACGGCGGCGATGCAATGTCCCTGGAGATCAAGCGGGGCGACGGTTGGCATGGTTATCTTTATTCACCTAGACGAGATTGCAGAGACAACCCGGCGGCTTACTCGACGTTTGCGGTTCCGGCAACCATAAGGGTTGCCATCGAAGGATGTTCGATCGCGCTGTTTCGCGATCGACTCCTCGCGTTAAGCGGGTGCCGTTACAGTGTGTTTGGCAACGCCGCTATCACTTTGCGTAGCTTGGCGTTGGGCTTCGGCGGGCGTTCCAGCAGATCGAGGATACGCACGAAATCGGTGGCGGACACCCTCACTACCTCGGCGGCATCGATCGCGGGCTGGGCTTCATGCTCAGTCATGCTATCGGTCGATCTAGGCATCACTTGTTCCTACCCGAGCAAAATTACGCCTGGCAGGCGTCAAAGCTCTTCTTCAGCCGCTCGGCGTCGAGTTCACGGCCGATGAACACTAGCCGGCTCTCATGTTTCTCGCCGTCCTTCCAGGCGCGCTGGTGGTCGCCCTCGATGATCATGTGGACACCCTGGATGACATAGCGCTCGTCGTCGCCCTTGAGCGCGATGATGCCTTTCAGCCGCAGGATGTTGGGACCTTCCATCTGGGTGATCTTCTCGATCCACGGGAAGAATTTCTTCGGGTCCATCTCGCCACCGCGCAGCGACACCGACTGCACTGTCACGTCATGGATGTCGGACGCATGGTCGTGATGGTGGTGCCCGTCATGATCATGATGGTGATGATCGTGGCCGTCATGATCGTGGTCGTGATGGTGGTGATCCTCATGCGCCTCGAGGAAGTGCGGATCGTTTTCCAGTGCCCTCGACAGGTCGAAGGCCCCGCGGTCGAGCACTTCGGTCAGGTCGACGCCGGCTCGCGTCGTGCGATGGATCTTCGCCGCCGGATTGATGGCGCGGATCGTCGCCTCGACCTTGGCGAGCTCTTCTGATGTGACGAGGTCGGTCTTGTTGAGCACGACGACGTCGGCGAAGGCGATCTGGTCCTCGGCTTCCCTGGAATCCTTGAGCCGCAACGGCAGGTGCTTGGCGTCGACCAGCGCCACCACCGCGTCAAGCCTGGTCTTGGAGCGCACGTCGTCGTCCATGAAGAAGGTCTGCGCCACCGGCACCGGATCGGCGAGCCCGGTGGTCTCGACCACGATGGCGTCGAAGCGGCCTGGCCGGCGCATCAGGCCCTCGACGACACGGATCAGGTCGCCGCGCACCGTGCAGCAGATGCAGCCATTGTTCATCTCGTAGATTTCCTCGTCGGATTCCACGATCAGATCATTGTCGATGCCGATTTCGCCGAATTCGTTGACGATAACGGCGTAGCGCTTGCCGTGGTTTTCCGACAGGATGCGGTTGAGCAGCGTCGTCTTGCCGGCGCCGAGATAGCCGGTGAGAACGGTTACGGGGATCTGCGTCTGTGCGTCGCTCATGGCTTGCCTCGAAAGTGCTGGGCCTCGAAAATTCGGCCTGAGAAAAAGGGAATGTCGGCTCCATATAGGGTGTGTGTCGGGCTTTTGCACGGGGCAAACCGATGGGCCAAACCGGCTTGCCGACATTGCTGAATTTTCATTGGCGAGAGCCGCTGTGACCGCTTAGATCAGGATACGAGAGGCCAATTCGAGAGGCAAGATATGTCCGGCAAGCCATCCTCCTTCTCAATGAGCCGGCGCCAGGCGCTCGGTTTGATCGCGGTCACCGCCGGCGGTGGTGCCTTCCTGCCCGCCGCCGCGATTGCAGACCAGACTTTACCCTATGCCGGACTGGCCTTGTTCGAAAACGGCGCCGGTGTCTGCACCATTACGCCTGAAGTGACCGAGGGGCCGTTCTATTTCGACCCGAAACTCGAACGTGCGGACGTCACCGAAGGCAAGAAGGGCATAGCCCTTGGCGTTCGGCTGCAGGTTGTCGACGCGGACTGCCGCCCACTTGCCGGCGCCCGCGTCGACATCTGGCATTGCGACGCGCAAGGCGCCTATTCCGGCTATCCCAGACAGGGTGACGACCGCGACGTCGACACGTCGGGCCGGACCTTCCTGCGTGGTTGGCAAAGGACCGACGCGAGCGGCATCGTTTCCTTCGCCACCATCTATCCCGGCTGGTATCGCGGCCGCACCACCCATATCCATTTCAAGATCTTCCCTAACGACAGTTCGGTGATGACCGGACAGTTGTTCTTCCCCGACAGCCTCAGCGAGCAGATTTTCACCACGGTCGCACCCTTACAACGACCGGCCGGGCAAGCGCGACACCTCGAATGCCGCGGACGGCATAGCCAGGCAGGCCGGACCGCAATCGCAGGCCGCGCTGCGCGAGCTGGAGGATGCCAATCAGGCGCTGATGATCGTAGCGGTGAAGCCTGGCTGAGCGGCGGTCACGCCACCACCCTGCTGGCGACGAAAACTCCGACGGGGAATTCGTTTGTCATCTAACTGAAATAAACATCTGGCATTAGCCACGGCGGACCACAATGCTTGCCGGCAAAGCTGTTTGAAGCACCGGAATCTTTTTGATCGTCGATTGCCAACCGGCCGGCTGCCTCTATGCTGCCCGCACCGGTACGGCCGAAGAGGGAAGACCATGGCCAAGGCGGACAAGACTGCGACAATGAGCCGGCTGCATTCGGCGGCAAGGCTGGCAAGAACGGCGCTGGCGGCGCGGCTTCTGGCGCACGGCTTCTATGCCGGCCAGGACCAGATCATGCTGTCGCTCGACCGTGAGGACGGCCAGACGCCTGGCAATCTGGCCGGACGCCTCGGCGTGCGCCCGCCGACCATCACCAAGACTATCAACCGGCTGCAGGCGCAGGGTTTTCTGGAGAAGCGCGCTTCGTCGGCCGATGCCCGTCAGGCGCATATCTTCCTCACCGACACCGGTCGCGACATCATCCACGCCATCGAGAAATCGGTGAAGAAGACCGAAAAGCAGGCGCTGAAGGGCCTCGACAAGAAGGACCAGAAGTCGCTGTTCAAACTGCTTGCCCGCATCGAGGCCAACCTCTCGAACGAGGAACTGGTGCTCATCGACGACGACGCCGAATCGGACGGCTGACCGGCGGATTGTCGCGGCAGGCGATCAGGCCGCCGCGGCAGAGCCCTGGATCAGCGACGACCAGCGTCCCGGTGTCATGCCGAACGCCTTCTTGAATTGCCTGATGAAATGGCTCTGGTCGCTGAAGCCGGCTTCGACCGCGATCTGTGCTAATGGTTCGCCGGCGGCGATCATCCGCCGCGCGCGCTGAAGCCGGCGCATCACCAGGAAGCGATGTGGACTGGTGGAGAAAGCGGCACGGAAATGCCGTGACAAGGCATAGCGATCAAGCCCGGTTACCGCTTCCAGTTCACCGGAGCGCACCGGCCGGTTCAGGTTTTCCGTGAGATAGTCGCGCGCCAGCGCAGCCGCCCGCCACGCCGTCCTGGTCATTGGCTTCGCCGACTGGCCGCCATGCCGGATCAGGCTTTGCATCAGTTGCGTCAGGAAGTCGTCGACGAACAACTCGTCGAGTTCCTGCTCCAGCGGACCCAGCGCCGAAAGCAGCGTTGCGCAAAAGGCGGCGTCCGTCACCACGCCATCCCTGACAAAAGGCAGCGAAGCGCCGCCTAGGCAGGCGAGCATCAGCGACGGCTCCAGATAGAGCATTCGGTAGCGCAGGCCGTCCTCGGTGCCGGCGCCGCCGTCATGCAACTCGTCGGGATGCAGCACGATGATCTGGCCCGGAAGGCTGT
Source organism: Mesorhizobium sp. M0239 (assembly GCF_040321815.1). NCBI lineage: Bacteria > Pseudomonadati > Pseudomonadota > Alphaproteobacteria > Hyphomicrobiales > Phyllobacteriaceae > Mesorhizobium > Mesorhizobium sp. M0239. The sequence continues at coordinate 78,949 of NZ_JAMYSG010000016.1, read as the reverse complement.
GGCGCGCAGCGCCGAGATAGCGAAACGTCTGCACACCGTGCAGCGTCACCCCGATCGCATAGGTGTCGTGGCGATGCAGGTCGAACGCGCTGCCATGGAAGCGCGCCTCGATCCGCTCCATGCCTGCGGGATCGGGGGCGGAGATGATACGGTTTTCCGCCGCATCGACGCACAAACGTCCAAGACCCTTGAAAGCCTGGCTGTCTAGATCGTGCGACATCGTCTCCTTCAGCCTCGCACTGGGGCACAACCGAATGGCCAATGTCTCATGTTCGATACGAAATTTGCAATCGTGCTCCGGGAGGATCTGCCGGTCTGGCAGAAACTCAACGTCACCGCTTTCCTGACCAGCGGCATCGTCGCCCAGTTTCCCGACATCATCGGCGAGCCCTATCACGACCGCGCCGGCAATCTCTACAACCCGCTGTCGATCCAGCCGGTCATCGTTTTGTCCGCCGACCAGACGACGCTGGGCACGATCCACCGGCGCACGCTGGAGCGCGGCGTGACCACCTCGCTCTATGTCGAGGAGATGTTTTCGACCGGCTTTGACGCGGCCAACCGCGCCGTCTTCGCCGAATTCGCGCCTGAAGACGCCAAGGTGGTCGGGATCGCGCTTCGCGCCGAGAAGAAGCTGGTCGACAAGATCACCAAGGGCACCCGTATGCACCCGTAGCTTTCAAAGGTATCGACTAAGCCTGCCGCCGACACTTGTTGTGCCAGCCGGCTTTGGCGTGGCGACAGCCGACAATTGCCTTGCCGGGAGCCGGCAATTCCCGCAAAGGTGGGCTTCAGCCCAGCTTCCCACCCGGCCTGCAAGTGAGTGCTCCCCAAAGACATGTAGAAAGCGCGACGCCCCCGGTGGCGATCCTGTGCATGCTTTCCACCTATGTCTGCTTCACCTTCCTCGACACATCAAGCAAATACCTCGTCCTTGCCGGCGTTTCCGTGCTGGTCGTTGCCTGGGTGCGCTTTGCCGTGCATGTGGTGCTGGTCGGCGCGCTGCTGCGCGGCTGGCGCGAACCGGTGCGGTTTCGTCCGGTCAATCTGCCGGCGCATATCTTGCGTGGCGCGTTCCTGTTCGGATCGACCATATTCAATGTCCTGGCGCTCAAATCCCTGCAATTGGCCGAGACAACCTCGATCTATTTCTTCGGGCCGATGGTGATCACGGCGCTGGCCGGTCCGCTGCTTGGCGAGTGGGCCGGCTGGCGGCGCTGGCTGGCGATCCTGGCGGCCTTTGCCGGCGTCCTCATCATCACCCGGCCGGGCGTCGGCGTTTTCGGCATCGGACATCTCTTCGCGCTCGGCTCGATGCTGTCGAACTGCTTCTACGTCATCATGACGCGCCGCATGTCGGCGACCGAGACATCGGAGAGCCTCATCCTGTTTTCGGCGCTGGCGCCGGCGCTGCTGCTGTTGCCCCTGCTGCCGTTTTCGTTTTCCCTGCCGCATGATGGCTGGCACTGGTTCGTGCTGCTGATGCTCGGCGTGTTCGGCGGCGTCGGTCACTGGCTGCTGGTCCAGGCCTACCGGCTGGCGACAACCACGGCTTTGGCGCCCTATCCCTATTCGCAGATGGTGTGGATGATCATTTCCGGCTGGATCGTCTTCAAGCAGTTTCCCGACCGCTGGACATTGGTCGGCGCCGCCATCATCGTCGCCAGCGGTCTCTACATCGTCCATCGCGAGCATAGGCTTCGGCTGCGGAGCCGCGCGGCCTCGGATGTCGAGGCCGAAGCGTTGGCAAAAAAACTTTGACTTGCCCCCGATCGGTGGCATAACGCCGCCTTTAAACAGTTTAGGTCTGGAAGTTCAGGTCCGGGGAGCACACGTCGCTGGCACAAAAAATCAAGCTTTCGACGATCGCGGATGCGCTCGGCGTGTCCACGGCCACGGTCTCGCTGGCGCTGCGCGACAGCCCTCTGGTTGCCGGGACCACCCGTGACCGCATCAAGGAACATGCCCGCGCCATCGGCTATATCTACAACCGACGCGCCGCCAGCCTGCGCACCTCGCGTTCCGGCATTGTCGGCGTCGTCGTCCACGACATCATGAACCCATTCTTCGCCGAGATCCTGCGCTCGATCGAAAGCGAGCTCGACCGCAGCCGGCAGACCTTCATCCTGTCCAATCATTATGATCAGCTCGAAAAGCAGCGCACCTTTATCGATACGCTTTTGCAGCTCGGCGCCGACGGCGTCATCATGTCGCCGGCGATAGGCACGCCGGCTTCCGACATCCTGATGGCCGAGGAGAACGGCCTCCCCGCTGTGCTGATCGCGCGCACCGTCGAGGGTGCCGACGTGCCGGTGTTTCGCGGCGACGACTCTTATGGGACAGGCCTCGCCACCAACCATCTGATCTCGCTCGGCCACAAGCGCATCGCCATGATCGGCGGCACCGACCAGACCTCGACCGGCCGTGACCGCTACCAGGGCTATGTCAATGCGATGGAGGCGGCCGGGCTGGAAGTCAGGCCGTCATGGCGCATCGCCGGCCCACGCACCAAGCAGGCCGGCTTCGAGGCCGCCGGACAGTTCCTGGCGCTGAAGGACAGACCGACGGCTGCCTGCTGCTGGAACGACCTTGTCGCCATCGGCCTGATGAACGGCATTGCCCGTGCCGGCCTTGTGCCCGGCGTAGACATCTCCGTTACCGGCTATGATGACCTTGAGGAAGCGGCGATCGCGACGCCGGCGCTGACCACTGTCTGGAACGGCCAGCGCGAGGTTGGCCGCCGCGCCGCCAGCGCGCTGCTCGACAAGCTCAACGGCCAGACGGTGCGGCCCTCGCAGGAATTGATCAAGCCGGAACTGCATGTGCGTCAGTCGACCGGCAAGCCGGTGGAGCGTGTATGACCAAGGCCGAACAGCTGCAATCCGTCGCCATCCTGGTGCCGGGCGATTTCAACGACCATGCGGTCGACCGCATCAACCGCACGTTCAGGCGTGTCAGAATCGAACGCGCCGATCCGGCGCTCGTCACCGACGAGATGCGCAGTGATGTGCGCGGCATCGCTTCGTTTGCCGGCATCGACGCGGCGATGATGGATGCATTGCCCAACCTCGAACTCATCGCCTCCTTCGGCGTCGGCTATGATTCGGTCGATGTCGTCCATGCCCGAGCGAAGAACATCATGGTCACCAACACGCCCGACGTGTTGACCGAGGAGGTCGCCGACACCACGATCGGGCTGCTGATCAACACCATCCGCGACTTGCCGCGCGCCGAAACCTGGCTGCGCGACGGCAGCTGGGTGCGCAAGGGCAACTATCCGCTGAGCCGGCTGACCTTGCGCGGGCGCAGTGTGGGTATTTTCGGCATGGGCCGCATCGGGCAGGCCATCGCCCGGCGTCTGGAAGCTTTTGGCTTGCCGGTCGCCTACCACAACCGGCGCCGTGTCGAAGGTCTTTCCTACCAGTATCATGCGACCCTGAAAGGGCTTGCAGAAGCCGTCGATACGCTGATTTCGGTGGCGCCGGGGGGCGCCTCGACGGAGAAGGCGGTCAATGCCGAGATCCTGTCGGCGCTTGGCGCCAACGGCGTCTTCGTCAACATCGGCCGTGGCAGCACTGTCGACGAAGCAGCGCTTGCGGCAGCCCTTGTCACCGGCACCATCGCCGCCGCCGGCCTCGACGTCTTTGCCGACGAACCGAACGTGCCCAAGGCGCTGCTCGATGCGCCCAACACCTCGCTACTGCCGCATGTCGGCTCGGCCTCGGACCATACCCGCCGCGCCATGGCGGATCTCTGCGTCGACAATCTGGTCTCCTGGTTCACCGAGCGCCGTCCGCTGACCCCGGTGCCCGAGACGGCGGAAGTCAAGGCGCGAGCTTGAGGCTGCCTCACTTATTAACGTCAGCTTAACCCTTTGGAATCATTCTTCAACCTATCCGTGTACGTGGATGAAGAATGATGAAAGCACTTTCCGCATTGATCGCTGCCGCAGCGCTGTTTGGTGGCATTCAGCTGTTTCATGGCGGCAGCGTGGAAAGCGTGGCCAACGAGGCCGCCCTGTCCAACAGCTACAGGCCGGTCGCCAATGGCGATGAGGCGGTCTGTGCAGTCAGCCGCGGGGCTGAAATTTCGGACGGTTTGTCGCTGCTCACCGTTGCTCCGAAATGCCGCCGGCTCTTGCCGGGCATAGAGCAGGCGAAGTTCTGGCGCGAGCAAAACGACGGCACGGTCGCCTTCAGCGCCAACGGCGTCGATCCGATCGTCACCTTCGCGGCTGCCGACGGCGACGGCTACGAATCCTATGCCCCAGCGCTGCCGCTGCTGTCGCTGGCGGCCATAGGCGATAAGAAATCTGGCGACTGATTATTCCGCTGCGGCCCGTGCGCCAGCCTTCGCTGCGGCGTGCAGCCGAACCGCATCGCCGAAGGCACGGAATATCTTCACCGAATTGCTGTCCGACTTGACCCAGTATTCCGGGTGCCATTGCACGCCGACGGCGAAGGCGCGGGCGTCGCGCACCGAAACCGCCTCGACCGTGCCGTCGCTGGCGACGGCCTCGACCTGCAGCTTCGAGCCGAGCCGGTCGATCGCCTGGCGGTGCAACGAATTGACCTTGATGTCGCCGGCACCGAACACGCCGGCCAGGCAACTGTCAGGTTTGATCGAAATGGTCTGGTGGATGGCGAAGCGTTCGTCCTGCTTGTCGCTCACCGGCGCGCGGTGGTCGAGCGAACCCTCGCGCTCCTGGATCTCGGTGCCAAGCGTGCCGCCCAGCGCCACGTTCAATTCCTGGATGCCGCGGCAGATGGCGAGCAGCGGCACGCCGCGTTCGATCGCCCGCCGGATGAGCGGCAGCGTCGTGGCGTCGCGCGCCGGATCATAGGGGCCATTGGCTTCGCTGGCGTCGCCGCCATAAAGCGAGGGGTGCACATTGGATTTCGAGCCGGTGACCATGACGCCGTCGACCGACGACAGAAGTTCGTCGAAATCGAGCCGGTCGCCGAACGATGGCACCAGCACCGGAAACACGCCGGCGCCGGTGATCGCCGCTTCCAGATATTGTTGTGGGGCTGCATGCCAGGTGTAGTTGTCGAACTGACGGACGTCGGTCGATATGGCGACGAGCGGCTGGTGCATTTTGGCTCTATGTTCCATCTGGGCAAGGATGTCCTGCCTGCAAAATAGGCTATCGCCGGGCATTTTTCCATGCCAAGTTTCAACGTGTCGCATGGGCCACGAAATGGCCTGTTAGACTATAGTTGCAGGGTAGCTGGGCTTCGCCGTCAAATCGGGTCGGCCTGCTGGACTCGACTTCTTGCCCGTGTATTGTCTCGAACGAACCGACAGGGAAACCGAGGATTTCCTGACGTCGGCCTGTTGATCCAAAAGGGAGGAAGTTCATGGATCGTCGTTCATTCATTCGCAAGGCCGGTGTCACCGGCGTCGGTGCCGCGGCGGCGGCGGCCACGCTGGCGGCGCCTGCCATCGCCCAGTCCAATCCCAAGGTGACATGGCGGCTGGCATCGTCCTTCCCGAAGTCGCTCGATACCATCTATGGCGGCGCCGAGGTGTTCTCGAAGATGCTGTCGGAAGCCACCGACGGCAATTTCCAGATCCAGGTTTTTGCTGCCGGCGAGCTGGTGCCTGGCCTGCAGGCCGCCGACGCCACCACGGCCGGCACGGTCGAGGCCTGCCATACGGTGGCATATTATTACTGGGGCAAGGACCCCACATGGGCGCTCGGTGCGGCGGTTCCCTTTTCGCTCAACGCACGCGGCATGAATGCCTGGCATTACCATGGCGGCGGCATCGACCTGTTCAACGAGTTTCTCGCCACGCAGGGCCTTTTCGGCCTGCCGGGCGGCAACACCGGCGTCCAGATGGGTGGCTGGTTCCGCAAGGAAATCAACACGGTGGCCGACCTTTCCGGCCTCAAGATGCGAATCGGCGGTTTTGCCGGCAAGGTGGTGCAGAAACTCGGCGTCGTGCCGCAGCAGATCGCCGGCGGTGATATCTATCCCGCGCTGGAGAAGGGCACCATCGACGCGGCCGAATGGGTTGGTCCCTATGACGACGAGAAGCTCGGCTTCTACAAGGTCGCGCCCTATTATTACTATCCCGGCTGGTGGGAGGGCGGCCCGACCGTCCACCTGATGTTCAACAAGGCGAAGTACGAAGAACTTTCGCCGACGTACAAGTCGCTGCTGCACACTGCCGCGCAGGCGGCCGACGCCAACATGCTGCAGAAATACGATTATCTGAACCCTGCGGCGGTGAAGCGACTGGTGGCCGGCGGCGCGAAACTGCGCCCGTTCAGCCAGGAGATCATGGCTGCCTGCTTCGAAAAGGCCAACGAGGTCTATACCGAAATGGAAGCCTCCAACGCCCCGTTCAAGAAGATCTGGGAATCGATCAAGGGCTTCCGCAAGGAGCATTATCTCTGGGCGCAGGTGGCCGAATACAATTACGACACCTTCATGATGGTGCAGCAGCGCAACGGCAAGCTGTAGACCTTCGGACTTCAAAAGCTCCCTGAGCGGACCCGCTCAGGGAGCTTTTCTGTCAGGTACCGGGAGGCGAAGCCGGTGACTTAGCTTCGGTCTGGCACCACCAGCACCTTGACCTCGCCCGGCGCTGGCGGATTGGCGATAACCGCTGCCGCTTCCTCGAGAGGCACCTGGCTAGAGATCAGCCTGTCGATCTCGATCGCACCGGAAGCGATGAGTTCGGCGGCGCGGCGATGGGTGTAGGGGTTGAGGAAGGAACCGAGCACCTTCAGTTCCCGAAACAGCAGGTCGAACGGCTCGAATTCCGCTTTCATGCCTTGCGGCGTCACGCCGACGATGACGATCGTGCCACCGGCGCGGGCCAGCCGCATCGACTGCTCGACGGTCTCTCGCACGCCCGCGCATTCGAACACCACGTCGGCTCCGCCCGGCACCAGGCCGGCTGGCCCGGCGATGGCGTCGACGACATCGGCGGCAGTCGGATCGACCGTCGCTGTCGCGCCGAAATCCCTGGCGAGCGCGCGCCTCGAGGCTTGCCTGGTCGACAGGATGATGGTCGTGGCTCCCGCCAATCTTGCCAGCTGCACGGTGAGCAGGCCGATCACGCCGCCGCCAAGCACGACCACCGAGCTGCCTGGTTTGATCCCGGCAAGGTCGACGCCATGCAGGCAACAGCCGAGCGGCTCGCAGAAGGCACCGTGCATCGGATCGAGGCCCGCAGGCAGGACGAAAGCCTGCTTCTGCGGCAAGGCAAGATATTCGGCAAAGCCGCCGTCGCGATGAATGCCGATGGCGCGCAGATTGCTGCAGAGGTTGACCCGCCCGGCATGACAATGCACGCAACGCCCGCAGGCGATGTTGGGATCGCCGGTGACGCGGTCGCCGACGGCAAAGCCGGAGACGGATTTTCCGACCGCCTCGACGATGCCGGAGAACTCATGGCCGGGCGTCACCGGCGGCGTGCACGGAAACTCGCCGTGAAACAGATGCCGATCCGTGCCGCAGACGCCGCAGGCTTCGATGCGCACCAGTAGCTCATCCGCACCGATGTCAGGCATGTCGACTTCGCGCAGCGTGATGCCGCCCACTGCTTCCAGCCGCACCGCTTTCATGGTTTTGACCATGCCGGTTCAGTTGAAGCTTGGCGGTTGCGACAGGTCGGGCTGTGGCGCTGCCGGCTTTGCCGGTGCCGGATCGCCGAAACTGGGCGGTTGCGAAAGGTCGGGAGCTGCCGGCGCCGTGCCGCCACCAGCGGGCGCCGCTCCATCCGCCGGCGGCGTGCCGAGCGGTGACAGGCCGGGCACCTCCGGCACCTTGTAATCGATGGTTCCCGGATCGACGGTCGTTCCCTTGTAGTGCATCACCATTTGCGGGAAGGCGATGGTCAACCCGATCATGATCACCTGGATGCAGACGAAGGGCACCGCGCCCCAATAGATCTGTCCGGTGGTCACCGGCGCGATTTGTTTGCCGGTGAGACGATCGAGATAGGGCACGCGCGCAGCCACCGAACGCAGGTAGAACAGCGCGAAGCCGAAGGGTGGGTGCATGAAGCTGGTCTGCATGTTGACGCCCAGAAGCACGCCGAACCAGATCAGGTCGATGCCGAGCTTGTCGGCGGCGGGCGCCAGCAGTGGTACGATGATGAACGCCAATTCGAAGAAGTCGAGGAAGAAGGCGAGGAAGAAGACGAGCATGTTGACGCCGATCAGGAAGCCGACCTCGCCGCCCGGCAGCGACGTCAAAAGGTGCTCGACCCAGATATGGCCGTTGACGCCGTAAAAGGTCAGTGAGAACACCCGTGCGCCGATCAGGATGAACAGCACGAAGGACGACAGCCTTGTCGTCGAGGCCAGCGCCTGCTTGACGACGTCAAGCGACAAGCGCCCCTTGGCCGCCGCCATGAACAAGGCGCCGACCGAGCCCATGGCGCCGCCTTCGGTCGGCGTGGCGATGCCCAGGAAGATGGTGCCCAGCACCAGAAAGATCAGCGCCAGTGGCGGGATCAGCACGATGATCACCTGCTGCGCGAGCCTGGACATCATGTTGAAGTTCAGGCGTTTGTCGGCAATGGCGACGATGTAGATGAACAGCACTCCGGCCGTCGCGCCGAGAATGTCGGCATTGTCGCCATGCGCCGGCGCCAGATAACGATACGCCGCGTAGGAAACCGCTGATGTGACCAGCAAAGCCACCAGCAGCGACATCACGCCATGGCCGAGTGTACGAGCCTCGAGCGGCAGCGCCGGCATCGAGTTCGGCCGGATGATCGACATGATCAGGATGTAGGACATATAGAGGCCGGTGAGCACGAGGCCCGGGATCAACGCGCCCGCGTACATATCGCCGACCGAGCGGCCGAGCTGGTCGGCAAGCACGATCAGCACCAGCGACGGCGGGATGATCTGGGCAAGCGTGCCGGAGGCGGCAATGACACCGGATGCGAGCCGGCGGTCGTAGCCATAGCGCAGCATGATCGGCAGCGAGATCAGGCCCATGGCGATGACGGAAGCCGCCACCACGCCGGTGGTCGCCGCCAAAAGCGCGCCGACGAAGATCACCGCATAGGCGAGGCCGCCTCGGATGGGCCCGAACAGCTGGCCGATCGTGTCGAGCAGGTCTTCGGCCATACCCGACCGCTCGAGCACGATGCCCATGAAGGTAAAGAACGGGATGGCCAGCAGCGTGTCGTTCGACATCACCCGGCTGCCGTAGAAATTATCCGGCAATGCGTGCAGGAGCGGCCAGGCGAGGTTGATCGATCCTCCGGAATAGGGGGATAGCAGCACGCCGATGAAGAAGAACATCAAGCCGTTGGCGGCCAGCGAAAAGGCGACGGGGTAGCCGATCAGCAGGAAGATGATCAGCGAGGCGAACATGATCGGCGCCATGTTCTGCGCGATGAACTCCATCACGAGCGCACCTCGTCGGCCAGCGCCTTGGCTTCGAGTTCGGCCTGCTCATGCACCGATATGAAGGGATTGGGGTCGTCCATGTCTCCGCGCATGATGGCGATCTTCTTGATGATTTCGGAGATGCCCTGCAGCGCGAGCAGGAAAAAACCGATGAGCAGGATGGCCTTGGCCGGCCAGATGATCAGCCCGCCGGAATTGTTGGACATCTCGCCGCTGCGAAACGACAGCGACACATAGGGCACGAAATAGATCACCATCAGCGTCACGAACGGCATCAGGAAGAAGAGATGCCCGAGCAGGTCGATCCAGTGCTGTACGCGGCGTGAAAACAGGCCGTAGACGATGTCGATGCGGATATGTTCGTTCTGCTTCAGCGTATAGGCGGCGGCTAACATGAAGGCGGCGCCGAACAGGTACCATTGCAGCTCGAGCCAGGCGTTCGAGGATATGTCGAACACCTTGCGGATAATGGCGTTGGCGGCGCTCACCAGGATCGCCAGCAGGATCAGCCACGATATCCATTTGCCGATGAATTCGTTGGCGCGATCAATAGTCCTGGATAGAGCAAGAAGCCCTGCCATGCATTTCCTCCCTTGTACCGGAGGCGTGCCGGCTCCCCCCTTTTTTGTCCGTCACGCCGCGTGGTCCAACGGTATGCCGCGCGTGGACTGACGGGTCAACAAGCATAGAGGCAGCAAATATCATCGCATGGCAGACAGTGCCCGATACCGGCGATCTGCCCTCGCGTCATGCAACCAAAGTCTGACCTTTTCAGGCGATTTTGCCGGTGTCGCGGCCGGCGCCGATCAGGATCAGCGTCGTGACCAGGAACAGATACATCCACGCGTCGCGCCATTCGACCGGGAAATAGCCGGCCCACAGCGATTCGGCCATGCCGAAGGCGGCCGCGCCGAGTGCTGCGCGCGGTGGCGAGAGATAGCCGCCGACCGCCGTCACGAATAGGATTTTCAGCCCGTAGACGAGGCCTGAGCCGAAGCTGACATTGCCGTAATAGAGCCCGGCCATCACACCGGCCAGCGCGGCGCAGAAGCCGCCGAACAGCACCGCGTGCCGGAACACCGCGCGTACGTCGACGCCGCACATCGCGGCTGCCTTGGGGTCGTCGGAGACGGCACGCCAGCGCCGGCCGAAGCTCGACCGGGCAAACGCCCAGCTGGCCAGCACGATTGCCGTCAGCACCACCGCACAGTCGATGAGCTGGATGAGCGTCAGCGTCGCCTTGAAGGTCGCGCCCTGCGCGAAAACGATAGGCTGCGCCAGCATCGGCGGGAGCCACAGATCATGCGTGTCGGCGGCGATGCGGCTTGCTTCCGACAACAGCAGCAGGATACCGAGCGTCGTCACCACGACCGCGTTGGGTGTGCGTTCGGCCAGGGGCTCGAAGACGCTGCGCGACAGGACCTGGCTGACGAGCGCGGCATAGAGGAAAGCCGCGACGACGCCGAGCGCCACCGCCGCAGGCAGCGTCAGCCACAGCACCTGATAGCCGAAGGCCGCGGTCAGGATCATCGTCTGGCCGCAAAAGGCGAACAACGCGCCATAGGCGAGATTGGTGCGGTGCAGGATGCCGTTGGTCAGCACATAGCCAAAGGCGAGCAGCGCATAGAGCGCGCCCGAATGCAGCCCGTTCAACACCTGCTGGAAGAAATAGAGCATGCAAAACCTCGAAGCATGCCGCCCAAAAGTGCGAAGCGGTTCTGGCCAACGACATGCTCAAAAGGCTGCGGAGATCACCGCATCCCGGAGTGAGGGTGCATCGCTAAATCTAACTTGTCAAATGCGATTTATCGGTTAGATTCTAGGCATGACGGTATCCTGGACCCCGCACCGCTTCACCGGCGGCTTGCTTGCGCTCGACACGGCGAACACCGTCGTGCTGCGCGGCGATCCGGAGCGGACGTTCGATCGCTTCGACGACCCGGCCGAGATTGCCCGCTTCGCCGATGCGGCGAGCCGCTTTCGCGCCGCCGAACTTGGCGAAAGGCCGCTGGCGGTATCCTCGGCGGTGGCGATCGCGCCCGTCGTGCTGTCGATCCGCGAGGCGACGGACCGGCTGTTTCGTGGTGCGGCGTCGAAGGGCGCGGTTGCCACCACTGATCTGCCCGGATTCCTGAGAGCCTGCGGCGATGGCCTTGCCGGCAGCCGGACCGAGATCGGTGCGCCGGGGAGGCCCTTCGGTGATCCCCTGACTCCGATCGCCTTCGAGGCGGCACTGGCGGTTTCGGCGCTGTCCCTTCTGCGCGACGACACCGTCGCGAGGCTCAGGATCTGTCCCAACTGCACCTGGCTGTTCGTCGACAGAAGCCGCAATTCCAGCCGCCTTTGGTGCGACATGGCGGTGTGCGGCAACAGGCAGAAGGCAAGCCGTCACTATCGTCGCCGTCGCATGGCGGAAAATGAGGTCAGGAATGCGTAGCGGCCTTTCCCGTTCGATCCTTGTCGGCGCGGCACTCATCGCGGCCGTTGCGCTCGGCGCCTGCCGCGATACCGGCAGCGACGAAGGGAAGCTGTTCGAGATTTCCGGCAAGATATTCGTCTTCAACTACCGCCTCGCAAGGGCGACCTATGTCGTGACCCTGCGGCCGCTGAAGCCGATGGGAGAGGGCCAGGTCGCGGTCGCCAGCTTCCAGGATCCCGCCGGCGGCGTGCCTCTGGTGGTCGAGCAGAAGGTCTGGCCGAAGCTCGACAAGGTGACGCTGGAGAGCCCGGCACTGACCTGCGTCGTCAAGAACAAGCCCTATGCGATTGCCATCAGCATCAAGGGCGCCGACGGCGCGGTCCTGCAGAAGATCGATACCACGCTGATGTCGACGGAAGACCAGTCGATCCTGCCCGACCGGCCGCTGGTCATCGATCAGCTCTACACCGCCAATCCCGATCTCGTCGGCCATCCCGACGGCAAGCTGCCGGGCGAACCGAAGCCGGATTGCTCGAAGGGCGGCTGACGCGTCGCGGCTATCCGGGCCGCAGCTGAAATTTCCGTGCGCCGGGCAATGTCCGCGGATCGTTTCATACCCTATTCAGGATGGCCGCGGACTGTTCGTTGCGCGTTGCCTGGCATCTGCGATTTTGTTTGACCTGCCTTGCAAGGGGAGAAAGGATGCGTCATCCGACCCCGACGTTGGCTGCCTGCCCCGCGTGGCCTCCGCAGAGGAAATGCCTGATGACGCTGCACGACGTCGCGCTCGACGACAAGTTCGATCTCGCAAAGGAGCGCATCTTCCTGTCTGGCGCGCAGGCGGTCATTCGCATGCTGCTGATGCAGCGCGAGCGCGACCGTCGCGCGGGCTTGAACACGGCCGGCTTCGTCTCCGGCTATCGCGGTTCGCCGCTCGGCGGCCTCGACATGCAGCTGTGGAAGGCGAAGAAACAGCTCGCCCAGGCTGACATCGTCTTCCAGCCGGGTCTCAACGAGGAGCTTGCCGCCACCGCTTGCTGGGGCGCGCAGCAGACGGAACTGCTGGGCGAGGGCACCCATGACGGTGTCTTTTCGGTCTGGTACGGCAAGGGGCCGGGCGTTGACCGCTCAGGCGACGTGTTCCGCCATGCCAATCTCGCCGGCTCGTCGAAGCATGGCGGCGTGCTCGCTCTGATGGGCGACGACCATATGGCCGAATCCTCGACCAATGCGCACGCCACCGAATTCCTGTTCGTCGACACGATGGTGCCGATCCTCAACCCGGCCGGCGTCCAGGAGATCATCGACTACGGGCTCTACGGCTTCGCCATGTCGCGCTTTGCCGGCACGTGGGCGGCGATCAAATGCGTCAAGGACAACATCGAATCGACCGCCTCGGTCGATGCCGCGCTCGAGCGGCTGAACATCGTCGTGCCGGAGTTCGACATGCCGCCTGGCGGTCTCAACATCCGCCACGAGATCGACATGCTCGGCCAGGAGGAGCGGCTGCATGAGCATAAGCGCGCCGCGGCTTCCGCCTTCATCCATGCCAACGGGCTGAACCGCATCGTCTATTCGGGCGGCCGCAATCCGAAGATCGGCATCATCACGCTGGGCAAGAGCTATCTCGATGTCCGCCAGGCGCTGGACGACATCGGCATCGACGAGGCGGCCGCCAACCGCATCGGCGTGCGGCTGTTCAAGGTCGGCTGCCCCTGGCCGCTCGACCTGCATCACATCGCCGATTTCGCCCGCGGCCTCGACACCATTGTCGTCGTCGAGGAGAAGCGCTCGCTGATCGAAGTGCAGTTGCGCGAAAGCCTTTATGGCACTGCCACCCAACCGGTCATTATCGGCAAGAAGGACGAGCGCGGCGACTGGCTGTTTCCGGCCAAGGGCGCGCTCGATCCCAACGAGATCGCCATCGCGCTTGGCGAGAGGATCGTCAGGACCATCGGTCCGTCCGCAGAGATTTCGGCGCGGGTGGCAAAACTGCGCCAGTTCCAGGCAATGCTCACCGAGGCCACCGACATCGGCTCGCGCACGCCGTTCTTCTGCTCCGGATGCCCGCACAATTCGTCCACCAAGGTGCCGGACGGCTCTATCGCCGCGGCCGGCATCGGTTGTCACTTCATGGCGCTGTGGATGGACCGCAACACCGTCGGCTTCACGGCCATGGGCGGCGAGGGCGCGCAATGGGTCGGCCAGGCGCCGTTCTCCAAGCGCGAGCACATCTTCCAGAATCTTGGCGACGGCACCTACAACCATTCCGGTACGCTGGCGATCCGCTTCGCGCTGTCGAGCGACGCCAACATCACCTACAAGATCCTCTACAACGACGCCGTCGCCATGACCGGCGGCCAGCCGCACGAAGGCGGCCTAACCGTCGACATGATCGCCAGGCAGGTGCGCGCCGAAGGCGTCGACCGCATCGCCATCGTCACCGATGAGCCCGGCAAATATGCCGGGAAGGCCGAATTCCCGGCCGGCGCCACCATCCATCACCGCGACGACCTCGATCTCGTCCAGCGCGAGCTGCGCGACGTCAAGGGCGTTTCGGTGCTGCTCTACGACCAGACCTGCGCCGCCGAAAAGCGCCGCCGCCGCAAGCGCGGCACCTTCCCCGATCCCGACAAGCGGGTCTTCATCAACGAACTGGTCTGCGAAGGCTGCGGCGATTGCGGCGTGCAGTCGAACTGCGTCTCGATCCAGCCGGTCGAGACCGAATTTGGCCGCAAGCGCAAGATCGACCAGTCGAGCTGCAACAAGGATTTCTCCTGCGTCAACGGCTTCTGCCCGTCCTTCGTCACCGTGCACGGCGCTAAGATCCGCAAGGCCGAGGGCCTTGCCGGCAAGGCCGATCCGCTGGAAGGCGTGCCCGTGCCGGCGCAATTCCCGCTTGGCGAGCAGGGCTGGGCGGCGATCATCGATGGCGTCGGCGGCACCGGCGTCGTCACCGTCGGTGCGGTGCTTGGCATGGCGGCGCATCTCGAGGACAAGGGCTGCGGCATGATCGACATGGCCGGCCTCGCCCAGAAGGGTGGCTCGGTGTTCACGCATGTCCGCATCGCCCGCACCCCGGACGACATCCATGCCATCCGCGTTTCGGCCGGCAAGGCCGATCTGGTGCTTGGCTGCGATCTCGTCGTGTCGGGCGCCAAGAAGGTGCTGACCGCTGTGCGCGAGGGCCACACCATCTTCGTCGCCAACACCGCCGAGATCATGCCCGGCGAATTCGCCCGCTCGGCCGATTTTTCGTTGCCGACAGAGCGGCTGAAAAAGGCGATCCGCGCGGCAGCGGGCGACGACAAGGCGCATTTCTTCGACGCCACCCGCACCGCCACGGCACTTTTCGGCAATTCGCTCGGCGCCAACATGTTCATGCTCGGCTTTGCCTTCCAGCACGGCGGCCTGCCATTGTCGGCCGAGGCCGTCGAAAAGGCGATCGAGCTCAACGGCGAAGCCGTGGCGATGAACCTCGCCGCTTTCCGCTGGGGACGTCGTGCTGCCTATCAGCCGGATTTCGTGCGCCGGCTCGTTGCCCAGCCGGGTCCGGCCGTGGCTGGAAAGGCCGACCAGGCCACGGATATCGCCGAGACGCTGGACGACATCATTGCCCGCCGCGTCGCCTTCCTAACCGCCTATCAGAATACGGCCTACGGCAAGCGTTATGCCGAAAAGCTGGCCGTTTTGCGCGCCGCCGAAGCGAAGGCCGTGCCGGGTTCGACTGCGGTGGCGCAGGCAGCCGCCAGGAACCTGTTCAAGCTGATGGCGATCAAGGACGAATACGAGGTGGCGCGTCTTTACACGGACGGCTCTTTCGTCGCCGAACTTGGAAAACAGTTCCAGAGCTATGAAAAGCTCGAATTCCACCTCGCTCCGCCGATCATGGGCCGTCGTGGCAATGACGGCAGCCCGAGGAAATCAAGCTTCGGTCCGTGGATGATGAAGGGCTTTCGGGTTCTGGCGGCGATGAAGGGCCTGCGCGGCACCGCCTTCGACCTGTTCGGCTACACCGCCGAACGGCGCATGGAGCGGCAGCTGCTGGCGCGGTACGAGGCGGATCTGGAGCTCATCGCCGGATCGCTGGCCCCGGCCAGGGTCGATGCGGCTGCTGCATTGGCTTCGGTGCCTGCCCTCATTCGCGGCTACGGCCACGTCCGTCGAGCCAGCGCCGACAAGGCTTCGAGCGAACGCCAAAGGCTGCTCGAACGCCTGTCGAGTACGCCGGCGCGGCCCGAACTTCAGGCCGCGGAATGATCGATACGCCTTGTTTACCTGAACGACAGTTTCCTTGCTTTCCGTTACGTCACCCGGCTTGACGGCAGGAGCGGCGGGGCCTCTCTAAATCTTTCTTAAGGCGGATGTGGCACTGCTTGGCTCCCCAGGGTTGGGATTCAGGCGTTGAATCTGATAAAGAAGAACGAGATCCCGGTCGACGTCTACATTCCGTTCGTGGAAACCTTGTTTCGCGACGGGCTGACGCTTTCGATCGGCATTCTCGCGCAGACTTTCCTGATCGGCCTTGTCTGGTGGAAGAACGGCGATCCGCGGTATTTGCTGGTCGCCATCTCGATGGTTCTCGTCGGTGTGTTCCGCATGAGAAACTTTCGAAAATACAACAGCATGCCTTCGCCGACGACCTGGGAAGAAGCGCACAAGCGTGAGAATGACTACATTCTCTATGGCTCCCTGCATGGCTTGACGCTTGGCGCCTTCTGCCTGCTCGGCATCTATTTCGCGCGCGACGGTTTCGCCGAAATCGCCTCCGTTTGCCTGACGCTTGCGACGGCGACCTCCATCGCCGGCCGCAACTACGGCTCGCCACGCATGGTCACCATCCTGACCATTGCCTTGACCTGGCCGATCTCGCTGGGCTTCCTGCTGCGCGGCGACATCTACCATGTCCTCCTCGGGCTCCTGTCGGCGCCGTTCCTGTTCGCCATCCGGAAATTCGCCAACACCGTACGCGATGTGCTTTTTGCGGCCGTCTCGGAAGAAAAGAAGGCCAACCGCATCGCTCAGCGCTTCAACCGGGCGCTCAACACCATGTCGCACGGCCTTGTCATGCTCGGCCCGGACGGCCGCGTCGCGGTGGCCAATGCCGAGGCCGCGCATCTGATGTCGCTCAAGTCGCCCGATGCGCTGCTCGGCCGGTCGATCCATGGTCTGTTGATGCGCGGTGTCGCCGGCGGCATGCTGGCGCCCAAGGATTGCCGCTACATCGAGGCCCAGCTGACGCGTGCCCTGCGCGAGGGCCGCGACCGCAAGGTGCTGGTTTCCCTCGCCAACGGCCAGCATTATGAGTTCTCGGCTCGCGAAGGCAGCCAGGAACTGGGCGTCATCACCTTCGAGGACGTCACCGCCCGTGTCGAGGCGGAAGACAAGATCCGCTTCATGGCACGTTACGACAACCTCACCGGCCTGCCCAACCGCGCCTATTTCCATGAACTGGTCGGCGAGGCCATGGTATCCGGCGATCGCGATCGTCTCTGCGGCCTGGCGGTGCTCGACCTCGACGATTTCAAGAGCGTCAACGACACGCTTGGCCATCCTATCGGCGACGGCTTGATCTATGCCGTTGCCGAGCGGCTTGCCGCCATTGCCAGGCAAGATATCACGGTCAGCCGTTTCGGTGGCGACGAGTTCATGATCTTCTTCGACCGCGTCGAGGATGAGAGCCATCTGACCAGCCAGCTCGACGAGATTTTCGCCGGCCTGCAAGGGGAAGTCGACGTTGCCGGTCACGGGCTGCGCATCCAGGCCAGCGGCGGCGCGGTACTGTCGCGGGTCAAGGATACCGATGTCGACGCCATGATCGTCAAGGCGGACCTGGCGCTCTACAAGGCCAAGGAGCTCGGCAAGAACAGCTGGCGGCTGTTCGAAGCCTCGATGGATGCCGCTTTCCGTAACCGTCAGCTGATGAAGGCGGATCTGCGCACAGCCGTGGAAAGCAAGAGCCTGCGGGTGGTCTATCAGCCGATCGTGGCGATGAGCACCATGCGCATCGCCAGCTGCGAGGCGCTGTGCCGGTGGGATCATCCCGATCTCGGGCCGATCTCGCCCAGCATCTTCATTCCACTGGCCGAGGAAATGGGCATCATTTCCGAGATCAGCACCTTCGTGCTGCAGGCAGCCTGCGCCGAATGCGCCAAATGGCCCGACCAGACCAGCGTCTCGGTCAATCTCTCCGCCAAGGATTTCCGCAGCCGCGATGTCATCCAGAAGGTTCGCGATGCGTTGGCCGGCACCGGCCTCGCCGCCAGCCGGCTCGAGATCGAGGTCACCGAAACGGCGCTGCTCGACGACAAGTCGCTGACGCGCCAGTATATCGAGGAGCTGAAGCAACTTGGCGTGCGCATCGCGCTCGACGATTTCGGCACCGGCTATTCGAGCCTGAGCTACCTGCACAAGCTGCCGCTCGACAAGATCAAGATCGACCGCTCGTTCCTGATGGACGTTACCCAGAATCCCCGTTCGCTCGAGCTGCTCAAGGGCATCGTCAACCTGTCGCGGCCGCTGGGGCTTTCGGTGACCGTCGAAGGGGTCGAGACCTTCGAGCAGCTCAAGATCCTGGCGCTGCAGGTCAAGCCTGATCTTGTCCAGGGGTTCCTGTTCGGTTCGGCGCTCAGCGCTTCCGGCATCGAGACGATGTCGAACACCGTATGGCCCTTCGCCAAGGATATCAGGACCGCCAAAAAGGCGGTACGTCGCTGATTTGCGGCGTATGGCGCATGGTGCCCAGGCACCGAGAGCCCATCCCTGTTTCCTTCAAGAGGCTCGAGGTTTCCCTGCACGTCGCGGGCCATGCCAAAATTTCCGCCGCTTCCCGTCATGTCCGAGATATGCTCTTTCCCCGTCGCGACGCAGAAAATCAAGAAAAGCACTATTTTAGTCTTATTTTAGCAATCGTTAACCTTAACGACTGGTAAACGGGCTGCTTCCCATTTTCATCTTTTACATCCCAGGACCCTGTCGTAGTGTCGGATCGCGGCGGCAACGTACGGGGATTGAGTTGATGATTGTGCAGTTGAGTTCGCTTCGTCCCGTGACGGGCGAGGACGGCAAGGACGCCGCCGACACCATGTCCAGCTTCGCCCGCAACGTCTCGGCGATGCTTGAGCGGACAGAGTACCGCCGCTGCGACAAGGGCGAAGATCTCGAGGACATCTACCGCCTGCGCTACAAGTCATATCGCTCGAACGATATGGTTCCCGACAACGAAAACCATACCATTCACGATGAGCTCGACGAGGCACCGAATGTCTACCGCTTCGGGGTCTATATCGACCAGGAACTCGTCAGCACGCTGCGTATCCATCACGTCACCTTGGCAACGCCGATGTCGCCTTCCACCAAGGCCTTTGGCGACATCGTCATGCCGATGCTTCGTGACGGGCTGAGCTTCATCTGCCCCAGCCGTTTTGCGTCCGATCCCGAATGGTCGCGCGTCTACCCGCAGATTCCTTACCTGACCCTGCGGCTGGCCGGCATGGCGTGCTTCCATTTCAACGCGCCCTACTGCCTGTCGACCATTCGTGAGGATCACGCCGGCTTCTACAAGCGTATCTACTACTCGGAGAAGATCAGCGAGTCGCGCGCCTATCCGGGCGTTTTCAACAAGGTCGTGCTCTACCGCGCCGACGTCAACGCCATCCGCGAGCGGTCCTTCTCACGGTTCCCGTTCTTCCGCTCGACGCCAATGGAACAGCGCATGCTGTTCGATACGCCGCATGTCGGAGAACTCGCGCCGCTGACCATCCTGCCCACGGCAAAGTACTATCACGAAGCCGCCTGATACGGCAGGATTCACACGATTTTGCAGGGCCGACAGGGAGCCTTTTGGCGACTTCGGCGTTCTGGGTGCGGCCACGAGCAGCGCTCCGGGTCGATTCTGAAGTTTTTGAGGGAACCCGTCATGACCATTTCCACACTTGCGCTCACCCCGCTCATCTCGCTGATCGCCGGCGTGCTGATCCTGGTCATGCCAAGGCTGTTGAACTACATCGTCGCGCTTTATTTGATCGTCGTCGGGTTGCTCGGGCTATTTCCGCATCTAGCCGGCTGAGGCGCCGGCTGCACGCAGGCGTCCGCTTTCGGAGCATCTTTCCGCATCAAGCACCGGATCCAGCGATTGGACTCCGTCGCGCGTCGGCAGCCGGCTTCAACCTTTCTTTGAGGCAGTTGTCGGTTGTTGTGCGGCAATAGCGCCATTGCTCTCGGCCCGGCTTTTCGCTATGTGCCTGAAAGATGTCTTCGAAGGGGTATTCCTATGGCTGATCACTCGCCGACCGGTCCTGTCGAACTGGGCGCGAAGATGGACTATGCCGAGCATGACCGCACCTATGCGGGCTTCCTCGCGCTGGCCAAGTACGGCTCGCTGTTTTGCGGAGCCCTGCTTCTGGCGATGGCCTTCGGCTTCTTCGCGGGCGGCTTCTTCTCGGCGACCATTCTGTTCGTGCTGATTCTGGCTGTCGGCGCCTTTATCCTCCGATAGATTTTTCCGACACCTTGTCCATGGCGCCGCCGCGAGGCCGGCCGGCGTCTTGCGGGAAATAGCTTCCGGCCGAAAGGATCATGCGGTGGGACAGACGGTTTTCATCCCTCGTGAACTCGATGCCAACGAGCCGCGCGTCGCGGCCTCGCCCGATACGGTGAAACGGCTGGCGGCGTTGGGCTTCGACGTCGTCGTCGAGGCCGGTGCCGGTCTGAATTCGCGCATCGTCGATGCCGACTATGCGAGCGCCGGCGCCGCCATAGGCAAGGCTTCCGATGTCGCCAAGGCCGATGTCGTGCTGAAGGTGCGTCGGCCCGGCGATGCCGAACTGAAGAGCTACAAACCCGGTACAGCGGTTATTGCCATCATGGATCCCTATGGCAACGATGCCGCCGTGGCAGCCTTTGCCAAGGCCGGCGTCACCGCTTTCTCGATGGAATTCATGCCGCGCATCACCCGCGCGCAGTCGATGGACGTCTTGTCCTCGCAGGCCAATTTGGCCGGCTATCAGGCGGTGATCGACGGGGCTTCGGAATATGATCGCGCGCTGCCGATGATGATGACGGCTGCCGGCACGGTGCCGGCGGCGAAGGTCTTCATCATGGGCGTCGGCGTTGCCGGCCTGCAGGCGATCGCCACCGCGCGGCGTCTGGGTGCGGTCGTCACCGCCACCGACGTTCGCCCCGCCGCCAAGGAACAGGTCGCCTCGCTCGGCGCCAAGTTCCTCGCGGTCGAGGACGAGGAATTCAAGGCTGCGGAAACGGCCGGCGGCTACGCCAAGGAAATGTCGAAGGAATATCAGGCCAAGCAGGCGGCACTCACATCAGAGCACATCGCCAAGCAGGATATCGTCATCACCACGGCGCTTATTCCCGGCCGGCCGGCGCCAAAGCTGGTGTCGGCGGCGATGGTCGCCTGGATGAAGCCGGGCTCGGTGCTCGTCGATCTGGCGGTCGAGCGCGGCGGCAATGTCGAGGGCGCTGTACCGGGCCAGGTGGTGACAACGGCCAATGGGGTGAAAATCGTCGGCCATCTCAATGTGCCCGGCCGCATCGCGGCGTCGGCATCGCTGCTCTACGCCCGGAACCTGTTTGCCTTCGTTGAGACGCTGGTCGACAAGACGACCAAGACGCTTGCCATCAATCGCGACGACGATCTGGTCAAGGCGACGATGCTGACCGATGGCGGCAAGATCGTGCATCCGGCTTTCATAAAGGCCGACCAGCAGCCCCATGTCGAGCCGGCCGCAATCCCGGCCAAGACCATGGTCGCCGACGCTTCGCCCAAGAAAGCCGCGCCCAAGAAGGCGGCCGCCTCCAAGTCGCCCTCGTCGAAGCCGAAAGGGATCGCGTGATGGACCAGACCCTGCAGAAAGCCCTGGACCAGCTCGACCAGGCTTCCGCCGCCGTCCGGCTGGCGGTGCAAAACATGGCGACCGCGCCTGGTGGTGCCGACGCTGCGGGTGATGCTGCGCATGCGCTCTCCGGGGGCGCCATCGATCCCTTCGTCTTCCGCTTCGCCATCTTCGTCCTGGCGATCTTCGTCGGCTACTACGTCGTCTGGTCGGTGACCCCCGCACTGCACACGCCGCTGATGGCCGTCACCAACGCCATCTCCTCGGTCATCGTCGTCGGCGCGCTGCTTGCCGTCGGCATCGCCGCCTCCGGCATTGCCGCGGGCTTCGGCTTCGTCGCGCTGATGCTGGTCTCGGTCAACATCTTCGGCGGCTTCCTCGTCACCCAGCGCATGCTGGCCATGTACAAGAAGAAGGACAAGTAGAGCGCCATGAACGCCAACTTCGCGTCCTTCCTCTATCTGGTCTCCGGCGTTCTGTTCATCATGGCGCTGCGCGGCCTGTCGCATCCGACCACCAGTCGCCAGGGCAATCTCTATGGCATGATCGGCATGGGCATCGCCATCGCCACCACGCTGGCGCTGGCAACCCCGTCAGCGGGCCGCTTCGGCCTCATCGTGCTCGGCCTTGCCATTGGCGGCGGCGTCGGCGCCGTCACCGCGCGGCGCATCGCCATGACCTCGATGCCGCAACTGGTCGCCGCCTTCCACTCGCTGGTCGGCCTCGCCGCCGTCATGGTGGCGGCCGCCGCCATCTATGCGCCGGAAAGTTTTGGCATCGGCACGGATGGTGACATCCACGCCCAGGCGCTGATCGAGATGAGCCTTGGCGTCGCCATCGGCGCTATCACCTTCACCGGCTCGGTCATCGCCTTCCTCAAGCTCGATGGCCGCATGTCGGGCAAGCCGATCATGATCGGCGGACGCCACTTCATCAACGCGGCACTTGCCATCGCGCTCGTCGTGCTGATCGTGCTGCTGGTCACCACGGAATCGAAGCTGGTCTTCTGGCTGATCGTTGCCGCCTCGCTGGTGCTCGGTATCCTGCTGATCATTCCGATCGGCGGCGCCGACATGCCGGTCGTCGTCTCGATGCTCAACTCCTATTCGGGCTGGGCAGCTGCCGCCCTCGGCTTCACGCTCGGCAATCTGGCGCTGATCATCACCGGCGCGCTGGTCGGCTCATCCGGCGCGATCCTGTCCTACATCATGTGCAAGGGCATGAACCGAAGCTTCATCTCCGTCATCCTCGGCGGCTTCGGCGGCGAGACGGCAGCTCAGGCCGACGACGGCATCGAGCGCACGGTCAAGCAGGGCTCGGCCGACGACGCCGCCTATCTCATGATGAACGCCCAGAAAGTCATCATCGTGCCGGGCTACGGCATGGCGGTTGCCCAGGCGCAGCACGCGCTGCGCGAAATGGCCGACAAGCTCAAGGCCAATGGCGTCGACGTGAAGTACGCCATTCACCCGGTCGCCGGCCGCATGCCCGGCCACATGAACGTGCTGCTCGCCGAAGCCAATGTGCCCTACGACGAAGTGTTCGAGCTCGAGGACATCAACTCCGAGTTCGCGCAGGCCGACGTTGCCTATGTCATCGGCGCCAACGACGTCACCAACCCGTCCGCGCGCGACGACAAGTCCTCACCCATCTACGGCATGCCGATCCTCGATGTCGACAAGGCCCGCACCTGCCTGTTCGTCAAGCGCTCGCTCGGCTCCGGCTATGCCGGCATCGACAACACGCTGTTCTACAAGGACGGCACCATGATGTTGCTCGGCGATGCCAAGAAAATGACCGAAGAGATCGTCAAGGCGATGGACCACTGATCGGCGATCACTTGAGACACGCCAAGGAACGCCCGGCTCGCGTCGGGCTTTTTCTTGGCTTGATGGCGATTTCCAGGCTACGATGAAGAATTCCCGTCTCGCTGGCGGGATTGTCGTCAACGGAGACGTTGGTGCCCGACCCCATCATCGCACCGCCGCCCGTCGGAAAACCGCCGCGCAAGCCTGGCCAGGCGGTGGTGATCGTGCATGGCATGGGCGAACAGCGGCCGATGGATACGCTGCGCGGCTTTGTCAGCGCCGTCTGGAGCCATGACCCCAGTCGCGCGCCGTTTTATGCCCATGTCGCCGATCCGGCCGACCCCGCCGGCGCGAAGATCAACCAGAGCTGGATCACACCCGACAGCCGGACCAATTCATACGAACTTCGCCGGATCACCACGCCTTACGATGTCGATGGCCGCCGCACCGATTTCTACGAGCTCTACTGGGCCGACATCACGCAGGGCACGACGCGGGGCCGACTTGCCGCCTGGGTGACAAACCTGCTGTGGCGCAAGCCCGCCGATATACCACCCGACGCCCGAAAGCTCTATCTGGTCACGCTTCTGGCCGTCATCATCGTTCTGGTCGCGGCTCTCGCGCTTGCGACGTCGGTTTGGCAGCAGCAAATTTCGTGGACCGTCGGCGCGCTCGTCACCATCCTGGCCTCGTTCGTCATCTGGTCAGTGGATCGTTTTGGCCTTCCCTATTTCGGCGATGTCGCGGCCTATGTGCGCGCTGAAGCTGCAACCGTCGAGAAGCGGGCTCTGATCCGCAGCCGTGGTCTGAAGCTGCTGAAGTGTCTGATGATGGACGATACCTACGATCGCATCGTGCTGGTCTCGCACAGCCTCGGGTCGATGATCGCCTATGACCTGCTGCAGATCTTGTGGGCCGATTTCAGGCCCCGAAAACTGGAGGCCATCCGCGACAAGGCGAAACTGAAGGCGATCCACGCCATCGACAAGGCGACGCTCGTCGCCGGCTCGGCATGGCCCGGCAGCCTGGACGATCTTGCCGGCTTCAGGCGCCATCAGTGGGAACTCTATCGCCAACTGCGCACCAAGGACGACAACCATGGGCCTTGGAAGATCAGCGATTTCGTCACGCTTGGCAGCCCGCTGACCCACAGCGAATTTCTGGTGACGCACAATCTCGCCGAATTCAGACGCGGCATCGCCGAGCGTCTGTTCTCGGCATGTCCGCCGGTCGCCGAGGGAGCGGCGGCCGGTGGCACATTGCTTTATCAGGAAGGGCGCAACCGTTCTTCGGGCAAGCCGCAGCGCGCGGTGCATCATGGCGCGGTGTTTGCTGCGACGCGCTGGACCAATATCTTCGACCGCGGCAACGGTTGGCTGACGGGGGATCCGATCTCCGGGCCGATGGCGGAGAATTTCGGCCCGGGCGTGGAGAACATCCAGGTCGAGCTACGCGGTTGCCTCGGCCGTGTCTTCACCCACACGCTGTACTGGTCGTTGACGGCGACCGGTGTCGAGGTCGGCGATCGGCCGCGCTCGCATCTAGCCGTGCTGCGCGACGCGGTCGACCTCGGTCGCAAACTGGAGCCGAGCCAAGCCGAAGCACCGACGATTCCTCCCCGAAAATAGGAACGGACTTCAGCGAACGGGGTCGAGGCAACGCTGTGCGACAATTCAAAGCAAAGCCACTCCGGGCGGGCCGGAGTGGCTTTGTTGCAAGTGCAGTTCAGCGGTTGGCGATAAAAACCGCTTCCTCATCGTCGCGCTGCCTGCCTCCGAGGGCCGCGGCGGCACTGGCGATAAAGGCGCCGATGGCCAGCGAGAGCGCACCAAGCAGGGCAAACGTCGCACTGGCCTTCCTGGCGGTGTCGGCGGCCTGCTGCGCCTTGACTTTGGCGTCCTGAGCCTTGGCGAGGACGGCATCCACCCGGGTCCTGGCGTCTGCTTCAGAAAGCCCTGTGCGGACGGCGACCAGCTGCGACAGATACGTTTTGTCGTCTGCGGAAACCTCGCCTGCCGCTGCACCGGCGATCAGGATGCGCGAAGCCTGACCGACCGCAGCCGCATCGCTGTCCGGATTGGCGGCAGCCAGCCTGCCCGGATCAGCCGGACGGAACAGCCAATCCACCAGGTAGGAGGTCGCATTGTCTGCCGATGTGCTGTCGGCATTGGCCGAAGCTCCCGCCGATGCGCCCATGGCCGCGCCAGACGCGATGGTGGACACCGCCTGCACGCCTGAGCCTATCGCAGCGGAAAGCGCGGAGCCAAGCACGCCGACGACGAGCAACGTGGCCAGCGCCCAGGCAAGAAAGCCGTGTGCGGTGTCCCGGAAATAGACTTCATCGGTGTGGATGCCGACCCATTTGGTGCGCAGGCGTCCGGCAAGATAGCCGCCGACGCCGGAGGACAGCCATTGCACGATGACAAGCCAGACCGCGGTGGACGCCGCGAAAGTGGTGACAGATGCGCCCGATCCCGACCATGGCGACACCATGGTCAACCCCAGCCCTGAGCCGAGCAGCATGAGAATGAGCGTCAATGTCGAGGCCGCGAAGGCTCCGGCGATGATCGGTCCCCAGCTGACGGCGGTGGAGGAGGACTCGGTTGAGGCGGAAACATCGGCCGCCGACAGGGTGGACTGCATGGAAGCCCCCTATCGTACGAACAGCATGATCAGAATGATGATCGGAATCGGAATGCCGAGCAACCAGAGCAAAATGCCACGTCCCATGGAGGCCTCCTGTTAGAATATTGTGAATCGATGTTGTCACAATGTTCCAAGGGAACTTCCGTTCCGGCGCGTTGTAAAATGATTTTCTTGCCGCCAGCGGAACATTGGCGCGCCGCAGCGCGCCAATTCAGATTTGATGTCCAGATCAGATGTCCAGATTGGCGACCGACAGCGCGTTGTCCTGGATGAACTCGCGCCTGGGTTCGACCTCATCGCCCATCAGCCGCGAAAACAGCGAATCCGCATCGGTCGCGTCATTGACCTTGACTTGCAGCAGCGAGCGCACGTTCGGATCGAGCGTGGTTTCCCACAGCTGTTCGGCGTTCATCTCGCCGAGACCCTTGTAGCGTTGCATCGTCAGGCCCTTGCGGCCGGTCGCAAAGACCGCGTTGAGCATCGCCAGCGGCCCCGAGATGGTTTCGGAGACATCCTTGCGGCGCAGCACCGGCGGCGACCCGTAGACCTCGCTGAGGCGCTGTGCGTAGCGGTCGAGCTGGCGTGCGTCGGCCGAATTGATCAGCGCCAGGTCGAGATGCGCGTATTCCTTGACGCTGCGCACCGTGCGCTCGAACACATAGCCGCCGACGCCTTCATTCGAGGTCGACATGCGGCCGGTCCAGCCGCGCTCGGTGTCCTCGGCGATGATGTCGAGGCGTTTTGCAATCCGCTCCGCCATGTCGTTGGCGCGGCCGAGATCGGTGAACACGTCCGGGTTGAGCCCGCCGGCGATCGCCGCCTGCTCGACCACGCCTCTGTTGTAGCGCGTGTGCAGGCCGTTGATCAGCTGGCGCACCGCCAGCGCGTCGTCGATGGCTCCGCGCAGGTCCTGTCCGATGCGAACCTCGCCCGAGCCGAGGGTAAGCGATGCTTCCTCCAGTCCCGAGCCGATCAGGAACTCCTCGAACGCGCTCTCGTCCTTGATGTATTGCGAGCTCTTGCCGCGCGTCACTTTGTAGAGCGGCGGCTGGGCGATGTAGAGATGGCCGCGCTCGATCAGCTCCGGCATCTGCCGGAAGAAGAAGGTGAGCAGCAAGGTTCTGATATGGGCGCCGTCGACGTCGGCGTCGGTCATCAGGATGATCTTGTGGTAGCGCAGCTTGTCGGCGTTGAACTCGTCCTTGCCGATCGAGGTGCCGAGCGCCGTGATCAACGTGCCGATCATGTCGGAGCCGAGCATGCGGTCGAAGCGCGCCCGCTCGACATTGAGGATCTTGCCGCGCAACGGCAGGATCGCCTGGTTCTG
Organism: Mesorhizobium sp. M0239; assembly: GCF_040321815.1. Taxonomy (NCBI): domain Bacteria; kingdom Pseudomonadati; phylum Pseudomonadota; class Alphaproteobacteria; order Hyphomicrobiales; family Phyllobacteriaceae; genus Mesorhizobium; species Mesorhizobium sp. M0239. The sequence goes on along the minus strand of NZ_JAMYSG010000016.1, from coordinate 51,516 downwards.
GCGCGAACGCCCACCCTTGGCCGAGCCGCCGGCGGAGTCGCCCTCGACGATGAAAATTTCGGACTTCGCCGGGTCGCGTTCCTGGCAGTCGGCCAGTTTGCCGGGCAGGGAAGTGACGCCGAGCGAGCTCTTGCGGGTGATATCGCGCGCCTTGCGCGCCGCTTCACGCGCCGCCGCGGCCTGGATCACCTTGTCGACGACCACCTTGCCTTCGCTCGGATGTTCTTCAAGCCAGGTGCCGAGCGCTTCGTTGACCAGGCCTTCGACGACAGGACGGACCTCCGACGAGACCAGCTTGTCCTTGGTCTGCGAGGAGAATTTCGGATCTGGAACCTTGACTGAAAGCACCGCCGTCAGGCCTTCGCGGCAATCGTCGCCGATCAGCGAGACCTTTTCCTTCTTGGTCAGGCCCGACGATTCGCCATAGCCGGTGATCTGGCGCGTCAGCGCGCCGCGAAAGCCGGCCAGATGCGTGCCGCCATCGCGCTGCGGGATGTTGTTGGTGAAGGCCAGCACGTTCTCGTGGTAGCTGTCGTTCCACCACATCGCCACTTCGACGGTGATCCCGTCGCGCTCCGCCTTGATGGCGATCGGCTTGTCGATCAGCGGTTTCTTGACCCGATCGAGATATTTGACGAATTCTTCGAGGCCTCCGTCATAGTGCAGTTCATGGCGCACGACATCGGCGTGACGGGCATCGGTCAAAATGATGCGCACGCCGGAATTGAGGAAGGCAAGCTCGCGCAGCCGGTGTTCCAGCGTGCCGAAGTCGAACTCGACCATGGTGAAGGTCTCGGCCGACGGGAAGAAGGTGATCTGGCTGCCGCTGCGGCCCTCATAGGTGCCCGGCTGCTTGTCCTGCTCATAGCTGCCGGTCGCCTTCAGCGGTGCGTCGGCATTGCCATGCGTGAAACTCATCTCGAAGATCTGGCCGTTGCGGCGGATTTTCAGCTTCAGCCACGCCGACAGCGCGTTGACCACCGACACGCCGACGCCATGCAGGCCGCCCGAGACCTTGTAGGAATTCTGGTCGAACTTGCCGCCGGCATGCAGCTGCGTCATGATCACTTCGGCCGCCGAAATGCCTTCTCCGGTGTGGATATCGGTCGGAATTCCGCGGCCATTGTCGATCACAGTGACCGAACCGTCGGGGTTGAGCGTCACGGTGACGAGGTCGGCGTGACCGGCCAGCGCCTCGTCGATGGCGTTGTCGACCACCTCATAGACCATGTGATGCAGGCCCGAACCGTCGTCGGTATCGCCGATATACATTCCGGGGCGTTTGCGGACAGCATCCAACCCCTTCAAAACCTTGATGGAATCGGCGCCGTATTCGGCTTCAGCGCCGTTGTTGTTGTCGATCTGATCGCTCATGAAAACCTGTTGTCTGGATGCCGCTTGCACAGCGCAAAAAATCCGCGCCGAATCGCGCCTCTGATATCGACTAGATATAGGCGCAAAAGGCGGTTTTTCCAAGGTTTGCAGGCATTTCACGGGGAATCAGCCGGCTGTCCACGACAGGCTCTCGCCAAGCCCTATTTCACCTTGGCCAGCCGGTCCTTGAGAAACTTGATCATGAACTTGTATCGTGGCGCCAGCCGCCCGCTACGGTCGAGCTCCAGCGTCATGTCGAGCGCTTGCGAAAGCACCGTCTTGGGGTTCTTGGCGACCTGAGCGTAGTCGATCATGGCAACCACCAGGTCGCGCTGCCAGGTAGCGTTGTCCGGATCTGCCTCGGCAAGCCGCTGGCGGATGTCCAGGCTGTCCTGGAAAGCCTGCCGCGCGCCTTTGACGTCGCGCTGCTTGGCCTTGAGCATGCCGATCTCTGACAGCGTGATCGACAGGTCGCGTTGCCAGTCGGCATTGGCTGGATCGAGCTTGGCCAGTCGGTCGGCGATAGCGAAACTGTCTGTATAGGCGTTGAGCGCTCCGGCGCGGTCGCCCTGAATCGCCAGAATGCCCGCTACTTTTTCCAAGCTGACCGAGAGGTCGCGTTGCCAGTCGGCGTTGGCAGGGTCACTGGCCGCCAGCATGCGGGCTATCGAGAGGGCTTGCCTGTAGGCGGCGAGGGCTGCCGGCCAGTCCTCTTGATCGCTCAGCGCATTGCCGATCTTTGCGTTGCCGACCGACAGGTCGCGCTTCAGCTCACTGTTGTCGGGGTCGCGGCCCACCAATTGTTCGACGATCGCATGGCCCGCTTTATAGGACGCGAGTGCGCCCGCCGCGTCGCCGCGCTCGCGCTTGAGGTCGCCGATCGTATCATGGCTGACGGAGACATCGCGTTGCCGCTCGGCGTCCCGCGGCTTCTTCTCGGCCAGCGCCAATCGGACCTTCAGGCTCTCCTCGTAGGCCATCTGGGCGTTGTCCAGTCGCCCCATGACCCGGGCAAGGCCGCCGATCTCGTCATAGGTGATGGTCAGGTCGCGCTGCAGCTCGGCGCGCTCCGGTTCATTATCGGCAAGTTGCTTCTTGATCGACAGGCTTTCCTGGTAGACTTGTGCGGCGCTGGCCAGATCGCCTTGCGTCACCAGCACGTTGCCGATCTTGTCGTCGACCATGGCGAAGTCCCCGAACCATGGCAGCCGATCGGGTTCGGCAGCGGTCAAATCCCTGAGCATGGTTCTGGCGGTCCGATAGTTTTCCAGCGCTTCCGGCAGGTCCCCTTGCGCCAGCTTGACGTTGCCGAGCTTGATGTGGCTGACGGCAAAATCGCGCTTGACGCTCGGGTCGGTTTCCCGGGCCGAACGCAGCTCGAGATTGGATACCAGCGCTGCAAAGGCGCGGCCTGCCGCATCGGTGTTGCCGACAAGGGTGTAGAGCTTGCCGAGTTCGTCCAGCGTGCGGATCTGGCGGTCGGCCTGGTCCAGGGTCAGATCGGTCTGCCCGGCCTCGCGGTAAAGAGCCAGGACCGATTCATAATCGTTGATGGCCGTGGCGTAGTCGAGGTCGGCGCGCGCCGCACCGCCGGACAGGAAACGCGTCGCCGCCTCGGACAGCGTGCGGCCGACGAAATTGGCCTTCAAGGCGTTGCGCGAAACATTGTCGATGTCGGCGGCCTTTGCGAGGATGGCGCGAGCCCCATCGAAGGCGCCGAGCGAAAGCTGCTCCTCGGACTGCCGGCGCAGCTCCGTCACCTGCGGATCATCGGAGGCCAGCGTCCTCATTTCGCCGCGCACCTTGACGAAGGCGTCCGCCGCCTCGCGCAACCGGGCATTCAGGCTGTCCGCCGAAAGGTGGCTGGCGTCGGAACTGATCAGCACGCCGTAGAGAGGCGCCAGCGGCATGCCGGCATCGCTGGCAACCTGCTCGACCTCACCGCGCATTTCCGGCGTTACGTCGGCCATGGCAAGCAGCAGGCGCTCGCGCTCCGGCAATTGTTCCTTGGCGGCCGCGGCAAAGAACAGCTTCGGCAGGCCGCTCTCGACGTAAGGCAGCTGTTTGCCCCGCGACAAATCGTAGACCTCCTGCTGCACCAGCGTCAGCACCGAGCGGATTTCGAGCCCGCTGGTGCCGAGATATTTGGTCAGCGCCGTGGTGAATGGCGAGTTCTGGCCGGTTCCGTCGGCCGCCGTCTCGCCGGGTGCTGCCGAGAAAGCGAACAGGATGTTTTCGGCGCGGCCAGTCCGACCAAGCCCCGGCCGGACATTTTCCACGACATCCTTGACCAGCGACGTCGCGCCGCGCCCGTCACCCACCGTGCCCGAAAACGGATCGCTCCGGCAGGCGTCGAGCATGATCAGGCCGACCTTGGCAGTGGCGGCCACGCTGTCGCGCACCTCCTCTAGCGGCAGGCTGGTCTTCTCCAGCGCATCAAGCGAGGAGGCGTCGGCATCGACCGGCAGCAGCCGGTTGTCGCCCGAGATTTCGACACCGTGGCCGGAGAAATAGACCAGCGCCACGTCGGCGCCTTTGGCATCCTGGCGAAAATCGTCGAGCGCGCGGCGCATGCGCCTGAGGTCGCGATTGGTTTCGAGGACGACCTCGAAGCCGAGCTTCTTCAGCGCCGCTGCCATCGCCTCGCCGTCATGGACCGGATTGGCAAGCGGCCGGATCAGGCGGTAGTCGTCGTCGGCGATGATCAAGGCCACGCGCCGCTCAGCCGCCGCGGTGGCGGTGGTCATGAGCATCAGCAGCAAGGCAAAAAGCAAACGCAAGTCGAACCGCCCCCCGGCTTGTCCATTTGCGCAAACATTCCACCTCTTTATGCCATGAGCAAGCCGGGCTTTTTGCGGAAGACCAGCGTTTTCAGGCAGCCCGCATAGGCTTCAAAGCCTCGCTCCAGCGCAACAGCTCGTCGAGCATGGTTTTGGCTCCGCCCTGCACCTGTTCGCCGGCGTTGAAAGCGCCGTTCTCGTCGAGCAGTTTCTGATACATCGGCAGGGCGACGCCTTCCGAGATCGGCATGACACCCACCGAGGTCAGCAGCGGCTTCAGCGCTTGCGCCGCGCGCAGGCCGCCGGAGACGCCGCCATAGCTGAAAATGGCGGCAGGCTTGTACTTCCATTCACGCGAGAGATAATCGATCGCGTTGACGATCGCCGGCGCCACGAAATAATTGTATTCCGGCGCCACGAAGACGAAGGCATCGGCGGCATCGATCGCTTTCGACCAGGCCTTGGTATGGTCGTTCTGGTAATTGCCGAGTCTTGGATGGTGCGGTTCGTCCAGCACCGGAAGCTTGAACGTGTCGATGTCGGTCAGTACCGGCTCGAATTTTCCATGCTCGCGCGCGAACGTCTCCAGCCACTTGGCAAAAACCGGTCCTGCGCGGCCTGGCCGCGTGCTGCCGATGATGATGTTCAACTGGTGCTTCAAGCTGGGCTCCTGCGGTAGCGGTATCCATTGGTGACTGCCACCTAGGGCATGCCGCTCGGGGCAACAAGAAGGCACCTCACGGTAACCGGTCACGTTCCGGAGAGCAGGGCCTTGCCGTACGGTCACATGGACGCCTGCTTTGCGGCCCACTACATTGGGTCATCAGCGGAGCACAGCATGGACATCCAGCCCGCCCCCTTCATTCCCCCGGCGCCGAAGCCGCGCACGACGCCGCCCTCGACGCTGGAGATGATCCGCATCGTCTACCGCAACCCGCTCGAATTGTGGGGTGAACACACCTACAACGAGCCTTGGATTTCGGCCAATGGCGTTGGCGGACATCTGATCGTCGCCAACGATCCCGGCCTGATCCGCCATGTGCTGGTCGACAACGCCAGGAACTACAAGATGGCGACGGTGCGCCAGAAGATCCTGCGGCCGATCCTGCGCGACGGCCTGCTGACCGCCGAGGGCGAGGTCTGGAAGCGGTCGCGCAAGGCGATGGCGCCGGTGTTCACGCCGCGCCACATCTTCGGCTTCGCCCAGCCGATGCTGAGACGCACGCTGGACTTCGTCACCCGCTATGAAGACGGCGGCACGTCCGACATCGCTCATGACATGACGCTGCTCACTTACGACATCCTGGCCGAGACGCTGTTTTCCGGCGAGATCGCTGGCGAGCCCGGCAGTTTCGCCAACGAGATCGACCGCCTGTTCGAGACCATGGGACGCGTCGACCCGCTCGATCTGTTGCGCGCGCCCGACTGGCTGCCGAGGCTGACCCGCATCCGTGGCCGCAAGACCATGGCCTATTTCCGCAAGATCGTCACCGACACGGTCAAGATGCGCGAAGGGAAATTCAAGCGCGATCCAGGTGCCGTGCCGCAGGATTTCCTGACGCTGTTGCTCAAGGCCGAGGGCCCCGACGGACTGACGCGGGCCGAGGTCGAGGACAACATCATCACCTTCATCGGCGCCGGCCATGAGACGACCGCGCGGGCTTTGGGCTGGACGCTGTATTGCCTGGCGGAATCACCGTGGGAGCGCAACCGGGTCGAGCAGGAGATTGACCAGGTGCTGGCGCGCGAGCCCGATCCGACGAAATGGCTCGATGCCATGCCGTTCACCCGCGCCGCCTTCGACGAGGCGCTCCGGCTCTATCCGCCGGCGCCGTCGATCAACCGCGAGCCGATCGAACCGGAAATGTGGAAGGATCTTCATATCCCCAAGCATGCCGCCGTGCTGGTGATGCCATGGGTCGTGCATCGCCACAGGAAGCTTTGGGACCGGCCGGATGCCTTCCTGCCGGAGCGCTTCCACCCGGGAAATCGCGAAAAGATCGACCGCTTCCAGTATCTGCCGTTTGGCGCCGGTCCTCGCGTCTGCATCGGCGCCAGCTTCGCCATGCAGGAGGCGATCATCGCGCTGGCGATCATGCTGTCGCGCTTCCGCTTCGACACCACCGCCGAAACCAAGCCTTGGCCGGTGCAGAAACTCACCACGCAGCCACAAGGCGGTCTGCCAATGCGGGTCACGCCGCGATAGGCATGAGACACAGCTTCAGACGGTTGTGATAAATCAAGCCGCAGGCTTGCGTTGCTGGAACTGGCCGGCGGCGCGGTAGCGCCAGAGATAGCTGGGCAGGATCGTCGCGATCGATTGCGGCTGGATGCCGAGCCCCGCAAGCGTCCTGTTGGTCTTGGTGGCGGCGTCCGAAACGACATTGTGCTCGCGCAACTGCATCACCTGGTCCTTGGTCAGCAGCGGATTGGGCAACAGGCCGAGGATCGAGGCCTGGATGTTGGCCACCCACCACGGCACCGGCACCAGCAGCCGCTTGCGCTCGATCACGTCGAGCAGCTCTTCCATACACTGCTTGAAGGTGAGCACCTTCGGTCCGCCGAGTTCATAGATTTGGCCGCCATCCACCTTGCCGTCGACCGAGCGCGCCACCGCTTCGGCCACGTCGCCGACATAGACCGGCTGAAACTTGGTCTGGCCGCCGCCGATCAGCGGCAGCACCGGCGAATAGCGCGCCATGTTGGCGAAGCGGTTGAAGAAGCCGTCTTCGGGTCCGAAATTGATCGACGGCCGGAAGATCACGGCGTCCTTGATCGTCTCCAGCACAGCCTTTTCGCCAAGCGCCTTGGTGCGCGCGTAGTCCGATTCGGAGTCCAGATCGGCGCCAAGCGCAGAAATGTGGGTCAGGCCGGCGCCGACCGAGCGCGCGGCCTCGGCCACTGCGCGGGCGCCGAATTCGTGCACGGCGGAGAATTTCTGCCGGCCGCTCTCATGCAGGATGGCGACCAGATTGACGACATGGTCGGCGCCTTGCACGGCGCGGTCTACCGACCAACGCACGCGCACATTGGCCTGGACCGGCTGGATCTGGCCGACATTGCCAAGCGGCTGCAAATGGCCGGCAAGATCGGGCCGCCGGCAGGCGACCCGGATGCGATAGCCGCGCTTGGCCAGCGCACGCACGACATGGCGCCCGACAAAGCCTGACCCGCCAAAGACGACGACGAGCTTTGGGGTCTGCAGGATTTCGGTCATGGCTGGCTCCGGCGCTCGCAAGCTTGGCTGAAGCCGTTTCATAATCCGTTTCGTGCCAAAGGCAAAGGGCGACGCGTCGTCGCTATCAGCCTGTCAGAACGCTTTGCCGATACGGGCGTCGACCGAATGGCGGTTGCCGCCGCGAATGACGAAGAAGAGCAGGATCGCCGCCCACAGCAGCGACTTCTCCGCGCCCGAATAACCCTGGTCCATCGTAACCCAGTGGAACCAGACCGTGACCAGCAGCACGAACAGGCCGGCAAAGGCGGCCGGCCGCGTCAAAAACCCGATGGCGATGAAGATGCCGCCGAAGAATTCAGTGCAGGCCAAAAGCAAGGACCACAACGCACCCGGATAGAAGCCGAGACCCTCGACCATCTCGGCAGCGCCGAAGGGATTGGTGATCTTCTGCGAACCGTGGATGGCGAGAAACCCACCGGCGACGAGGCGAAGAACGGTTTCGGCACCATCGTGCAGAGCCGCGTAAAACCTGCCAAGGACCGGGATGACAAGGGCGTTGCGGGGATTGTCCGTGCTTGCCGACATTATAACTCCTCTGTTTTGCTCAATCAGCGCAAACGGCCGATCGGGTCGGCCGAAGTCAAATAAACAAAAGTTGACCAGAATAAGAATGTTTTACCATTGTTCGATCAAAACGCAGAAAACCCCGCAGAAGCGGGGTTTTCCGGGCGACGTCCATGTGAAGTCAGGGGCCGACGGAGCGGCCTGACCTGAGACGGTATCAGGAGGGCGTGAAGCAAGTACGCCCACCCCAGCCCTGAACATCCGACATGGTGCCACCAACCTTCTTGCAGGCGGCGACGAAATCGGCGCTGCAATTGGCGAATTTTGCATGGCCGTTCTTGCAGTAGTGATCTTCGGTGGCCCCGCCGCTCGGGGCAGTGATGACACCCGGGCTGGACGGCTTGGCCGGCGCGGCCTTCAAGGTGGCTGCCTGTGTGGCACCCATGAACGAGCCGAGCAGAAGGACGGCGGTCAGCATGGTGATCTTGGTGTTGGTCATGACAATTTCCTTTGATTTGGGTTGAGTTTCCGAGGCGCGAAGGACCGGCCATCGCGTGATGCAGGCTTTCGATTTCGGTTTGCTGCTTCCCCCGGTGTGGATCGGGCAAGCTCGCCTTGCCCTGGACAAAGCTGTGTCGCAGCAAGGCGCGGAAAGGTTCAGCGGCGCGCAAAGAAAATCGCACCGCACCGCGCCTGGGGCGGGCTGATTTCAGATAACCAATTGATATTTAATTATTATTCAGGAAGAGTAGCGTGCGGCGAATTCGGAAATGCGCTGCACCACCGCCTTGGATGCGGTGATGCCCCGCGCTTGCGCCTTCTCTGCCGCCTCTGCACGGGCGCGGCCCGGCACGTGCACGCCGAAGCGCCGCCGCAGCCGGTCGAGTTGGTCCTTCATTCGCTGCTCGAAATCCGGATCGAGCAGCTTGGGCTCGACGGCAAGCACGAACAGGCCGGTGCCGGGACTGTCCGGCCCGCCGCTGAACCATGGCGCGTCGAGCGACCAGTTGGCGCCTGACAGGCCGGCTGCCAGCACTTCGACCATCAACGCGATGTTGGCACCGCGCTGGCCGCCGAAGGCAAGCATGGCGCCCTTCATGGCGGCGGCCGGATCGGTGGTCGGGTTGCCGCTGGCGTCCAGCGCCCAGCCTTCCGGGATTGTCTTGCCCTCTTCGGCCGCTTTGCGGATGTTGACGAAGGCGGTGGCGCTTGACGACTGGTCGATGACCAGCGGCGCGCCGTCGGCGGCGGGTGCGGCAAACGACATCGGGTTGGTGCAATAGACCGGCTTGACCGAGCCCGAGCCGGCAAGCACGGCCGGGCCGTTGGTGGCGGCGAACGACACCAGTCCAAGTGCTGCCAGCCTTCCGGTGAAATAGCCGAGCGCGCCGCATGTATAGGCGTTCTTCTGCGAGAAGATGGCGACACCGAACAGCTTTGCCGCCTTGGCGAGGTCGTCGATGGTGCGGTCGAAGCCGGTATGCGCCAGCCCGCCGCGTGCATCGGAGAGATAGACCGCAAGCGCCGGCCGGGTGATCACCGGATCGGCATTGCCGTCGATGCGTCCGGCTTCCAGCGCCTCAAGATAGTCGATGAAATGCGACAGACCGACCGAGGAAAGCCCTTCGGCCTCGGCTGATATGATCGAAGCAGCGAGCGATTGTGCCGCTTCCTCATTGGCGCCGGCGCCAAGTGCCGCCATCCGGCACAGTCCTTTTGCCTGGTCGAGACTGAGTTGCATCATGGCCGTCCTAGGGGAGTAAGGGAATAGGGGAGTACGGGAGTAGGGGACAGTGAGCAGTGAATAGCGAATGGGGATGGAAATGTGAATGTGGATAGTAGCCGGATACTCCCCTACTCCCCTACTCCCCTACTCCCCTCTAACCAATCTTGTTGGGGATCCGCGCTTCTATCCTGCTGAACGCAAAGACCAGAATACCGGTGATCATCATGTAGATCAGCGCCAGCAGCAGCAGGGGTTCATAGGTGAGATAGGTGTCCTGCCGCACCTTGGACGAAACGGCGAAGATGTCGATGACGCTGATCGTCGCCACCAGCGGCGTCGATTTCAACTGCAGCACGGTCTCCCCGGTCAGCGTCGGCAACGCCCGATAGATGGCTTGCGGCAGCCAGATGCGCCGGAACGCCTTCCAGCGGCTCATGCCGAACGCGCGGGCGGCTTCGAGTTGCCCCTTCGGCACGCCCGCAAAGGCGCCGCGCATCACCTCGCCCTCATAGCCGGCGAACGACAGGGTCAACGCCAGCACGCCATAGGGCCAGGCTTGCCGCAGATATGGCCACATCCAGGATTCGCGGATCCAAGGATATTGCGGGAACAGCGAGCCCAGGCCGTAATAAAGCAGCCATAGCTGGATCAGCAGCGGCGTGCCCCGGATCACCGTGCAGAACACCTTGGCGGGCGCGGCGAACCAGAATGAGCCGGCGGCTTGCGCCAGCCCTAGCGGCACGGCCAGCAGGAAGCCCAGGACGCAGGTGACGGCCAGGATCCACAGCGACCGCCAGATGCCGATCAAGCCCATTTCATAATATTGCGGCAGCCAGTCCCAGCGCATGAAAAAGGCGGCCGACAGAACCAGGCCGAGTGCGATCAGGATCAGCACGATGCGGTGCGGCTGCAGCCACAGCGACGTTCGCGCGACGACGTTGATGATGGCAGCCTCGTTGGCCATCAGCGCGCCTCCTTGAGCGAAGGCATGCCGCGCCGCGACCAGGTCTCGACACGGCCGATGACGAGGTTGGAGAACAGCGACAAAAGCAGATAAAGCACGCCCGCCGCGAAAAAGAAGGTGAAATAGGCTTTGGTGACACCCGCCGCCTGCCGCGTCGCCAGCGCCAGTTCGTAAAAACCGACGACCGCCAATAGCGCGGTGTCCTTGGTGGCGATCAGCCAGAGATTGGCGAGGCCCGGTATGGCGAAGGGCAGCATTGACGGCAAGGTGATGCGCCGCAACATCAGGCCCGGAGACATTCCATAGGCGCGCGCGGCCTCGATCTGGCCCTGCGGAATGGCCAGAATCGCGCCGCGTATCACCTCTGTCGAATAGGCGCCCTGGACGAAGCCGAGCACGGCGATGCCGGCGGCAAGGCCACTCACGTCGACGCGCTGATAGCCCATGGCCGTCAGCGCCTGATTGATCAGGTCGGTTCCGGCGTAATAGAGCAGCAGGATCAGCACCAGTTCGGGCACCGCGCGCACGATGGTGGTGTAGACCGCCAGGAGATCGCGCACCACCGGCCCGCCATAAAGCTTGCCATAGGCGCCGCCGGTGCCGATCAGAAGGCCGAGGCACGTGGCGCCCAGCGCGATCTCGATCGAATGCAGCAGCCCGACCAGAAGCGTCCCGCCCCAGCCTGGCGGGTAGGGCGAGAGAAGCTCGGTGATGCCGGCCGCGGAGGCCGAAAGAAGTGCGTCGATCAGCGTCGCCCCCGAAGTGCTGGATAACCGCCGACGGCTAAGTCGGCGGCAAACATGCCTGGGAAAGATCGGGCAGGTGGGGCCTGGCGCTGACGCCATGCCCCACCGCTCATACGAGGATCGTCAGTTCGACTGCGCGCCGCCGCCGCCATAAATGTCGAAATCGAAGTATTTCTTCGAGATCTCGTCATATTTGCCGTTGGCGCGGATCGCCTTGATGCCGGCGTTGATTTTGCCCTTCAGTTCGGTGTCTTCCTTGCGCACACCGGCCCCGACGCCCGGTCCGAGCACTTCGTCGTCAGGAGCGACCATCCCCTTCAAGTCGCAGCAGGCCTTGCCCTGGTCGGATTTCAGGAACTCGCCAAGCGCGATGGAATCGGCCTGAACCGCATCGAGGCGGCCGGCGGCCAGATCGTTGTTGGCCTCGTCCTGGGTCTGGTATTCCTTGATCTCCGAGGCTGTGCTGCCAAAGTGCTTCTTGGCGTAGACAGCGTGCACCGTCGAAACCTGCACGCCGACGATCTTGCCCTTGAGGTCGTCCGGGGCGGAGCCGAATTTCTGGTCCTTGGGGCCGATGATCGCGGTCGGCGTGTTATAGTACTTGTCCGAGAAATCGATCGTCTTCGCGCGTTCGGCGGTGATCGACATCGAGGAGACGATGAGGTCGATCTTCTTGGTCGTCAGTGCCGGGATGATGCCGTCCCAGGCAACCGGGGTGATGACGCAATCGAGCTTCTCCTCGGCGCAGACGGCGTCGATGAAGTCGATCTCCCAGCCAACCCACTTGCCCGAAGCATCGGGCGAGGTGAAGGGCGGATAAGGCTCGGCGGCGACGCCGATCTTGACCGGATCGGCCTTGGCCACGCCCATGGCGGCGACGCCCAGCAGCAGCGCTGCGGCGAATGTTTTCAGAACAGTCTTCATGTCACGACTCCCAGTTTGTTGTTGGTTCCCGGTTTTCTTCCGTCCCGGCTTTCCTAGCCGATGTTGCGGATGAACTGCTTCAGCCTTTCGGAGTTGGGCGCGCCGAAGATCTGCTCCGGCGGGCCTTCTTCCTCGACCAATCCATTGTAGAGATAGACGACATGCGTCGCGACCTCGCGGGCGAACTTCATCTCGTGGGTGACCAGCACCATGGTGCGGCCTTCGCGCGCAAGGTCGCCGATCACCTTCAGCACCTCACCGACCAGCTCGGGATCGAGCGCCGAGGTCGGTTCGTCAAACAGCATGACGCGCGGATTGATGGCCAGCGCCCGGGCGATCGCCGCGCGCTGCTGCTGGCCGCCTGACAGATAGGCCGGATAGACGTCGCGCTTTTCGGCCAGACCGACGCGGGCGAGCAGCTTTTCGGCCTCGTCGATCGCAACATCGCGCTTGATGCCAAGCACATGTACGGGAACCTCGATGACGTTTTCGATCAGCGTCATGTGGCTCCAAAGGTTGAAGTTCTGGAACACCATGCCAAGCTTGGAGCGGATGCGCTCGATCTGCTTGCGGTCGGCCGGAACCGTGTGCCCATGGCTGTCGGCCTTGAGCTTGATCTCCTCGCCATTGACGCGAATGATGCCGCTCGTCGGGTTTTCCAGGCAGTTGATGCAGCGCAGCAGGGTCGATTTGCCCGAGCCCGAGCCGCCGATTATGGCGATGACCTCGCCGTCGCGCGCCGACAGCGAGACGCCCTTCAGCACATGCAGCTCACCGAATCTCTTGTGCAGGTTCTCGACATGGATGGCTTCGGCGGCGCCGTCCTGCGCCGTATGTTTCAATGCGGGTGCGGCGCTTTGCGCTGTCATCCCGGATGCGGCGCTTATGGCCGTCATTCCTTCCACGCTCCGCGGAGCGTTCGAGCTCGTCGCTGCTGGTATCTTTTACCCATTACCCGTCACTGGACAGAGTTCCCATGCTCAGGATGGACCGTTCCGCTTGCCTCCGTCAACCATGGTTTTTGGACTATTGATCACAGCTTGCTGTAGTGGTTAGTGGCGCCAACCGACGTTCAGGGAGAATTTAGTGGGCAAATCATACGGGTCGCAGTCCATGGCCGGACCCCTGAAACGCGTGTTGATGCGGTCCGCCACGAGCGCCATGCGTCATGCCAGGGCACAGGAATGGCACTATGGTCCGGGGTTCGATCCACAGAAGGCCGCGGCCCAGCATGAGCAGTTGACCAGCATGGTCGCGGCCTCCGGCGCCGAGATCGAATGGTTGACGGACGCCGATGACGGGCTGGCCGATTCCGTCTTCACCCATGATCCGTCGCTGATGACCGATCATGGCGCGATTATCCTTTCGATGGGCAAGGCGCTGCGCCGTGCCGAGCCCGGTCTGCACGAGGCAGCTTACAAGCGCATGGGGATCCCCATTCTCGGCCGGATCGACGATCCGGGCCAGGTGGAAGGCGGCGACTGTGTCTGGGTCGACGCAACCACGCTGGCCGTCGGTCGTGGCGTACGCACCAACCAGGACGGCATCCAGCAGCTTTCGAACCTGCTCTCGCCTAAGGGCATTTCGGTCTTCGGTTTCGATCTGCCGCTCTGGCACGGCGAGGAAGCCTGCCTGCATCTGATGTCGGTGATCAGCCCGCTCGCCGACGATCTGGCGCTGGTCTATGCGCCCTTGGTGCCGGCCGCCTTCTACCAGATGCTGCGGGCGCGCGGCATCAAGCTGGTCGAGGGCGATGCCGACGAGTTCTTCGCCTCCAGCGGGCTCAGTCTCAATGTGCTGCCGACCGCGCCGCGCCAGATCATTGCCGTTGCCGGCTTTCCCAGGACGGCGGCCGCCATGGAAGCGGCCGGCTGCACGGTCGCCACCTTCGATGCGGATGCGCTCTGCATCGCCTGCGAGGGCGGTCCGACCTGCCTGACGCGCCCGGTGCTGCGCCAATGATCGCCACTGGGGCCACCACTGGGACGACGGTCGGGGAGGCGTTGATTTCGCTGCTCGAAGCGCATGGCGTCGACACGGTGTTCGGGATTCCGGGCGTCCACACGGTCGAGCTCTACCGCGGGCTGGCGCGCTCGAAGATCCGCCACGTCACGCCGCGTCACGAACAGGGCGCCGGCTTCATGGCCGATGGCTATGCGCGCGCCAGCGGCAGGCCGGGCGTCGCCTTCGTCATCACCGGACCGGGGCTGACCAACACCATCACCGCCATGGGGCAGGCACGCGCTGATTCGGTGCCGATGCTGGTCATATCCGGCGTCAACGCCATGCCGACGCTGGGCAAGGGCCTCGGCCATCTGCATGAACTGCCGGATCAGCGCGGCATTATGGAGAAGGTGGCGCTGTTTTCGAAGCGCGTCACCGAGGCCAGCGAATTGCCCGCTGCTCTGGCGCAGGCCTTCGCCCTGTTTTCATTGGCCCGGCCCGGCCCGGTGCATATCGAGATCCCGACCGACGTCATGGTCAAGCCGGCGGATGGCATCGCTGCCATGCTGAGCAATGTGACGCCACCCGCGCCGGAAGGTGCCGCAATTGCCAGCGCGGCCAAACTCATCGCTGCCGCGCGCCGCCCGCTGATCCTGGTCGGCGGCGGCGCCAAACGCGCCGGGGCGCCATTGCGGCGTCTGGCCGAGCGGCTGGGAGCGCCGGTCGTCCAGACCACCAATGCGCGCGGCCTGCTGCATGGTCATCCGCTTTGCGTGCCGGCCAGTCCCAGCCTGAAGACAGTGCGGGCGCTGATGGCCGATGCCGACCTGGTCATTGCCGCCGGCACCGAATTCGGCCCGACCGACTATGACGGCTACAGCGATGGCGGCTTCGTCCTGCCCGCCAATCTGATCCGCATCGATATCGGCGCCGACCAGCTTGCCCGCCGCCCGGCAACCGTTTCGATCCAGGCCGATTGCAGCGAGGCGCTCGAAGCGCTGCTTCTGGAAACGGGCCATGTCCGGGCAAGCGAGGGCGGTTCGTTGCGCGCCGCTGCTACACGAAAAGCGGCCTTTGCCGAGCTCAATCCGACCCTGCAGGCGCAAGTGCGTGCCGTCGAGATGATCCGCGACGCTTTGCCGGGGGCACTCATCGTCGGCGATTCGACACAGCCGATCTATGCCGCCAACCTCTATTACGACCATGATCGCCCCGGCGGCTGGTTCAACGCCGCCACCGGCTTCGGCGCGCTCGGCTATGGCCCGCCGGCAGCGATTGGCGCGGCCCTTGCGATACCCGATGCGCCGGTTGTCTGCGTGACCGGCGACGGCGGCTTCCAGTTCACGTTGCCGGAGTTGGGCGCCGCGCTCGATGCGCGGGCGCCGGTCATCTTCATCGTCTGGAATAACAGGGGCTACCGCGAGATCGAAACCTCCATGCTCGATGTCGGTGTCGAGCCCGTCGGCGTATCGCCGGCGCCGCCGGATTTCTGCAAGCTGGCCGAGGCCTATGGCATCGGCGCCGAACGGCTTGCCGATATCGACGCTCTGGCGGACGCGCTGAAACGCGCCCGGGCCACCGGACTGCCGCGCGTCATCGAAATCACGGTTGACTGAAGGACGGTGCTACGTATTTCCCGTCTCAACGGCCCTGAACCACGGCCGGCCGGTGGGCGGACGCATGCAAAGACGCGACAACTGCCATGTCGAGATGTCAATTGAGTGATGGCGCAAAAGGCGCGACGCTTCGCGTCGGCGGCACAGAAACGACCTAACGATAAAAAAATGACAGGAGCGTCCAAGATGACGGAAACACTTGAAGGCAAGCATATCGTCGTGACCGGTGGGACCGGTGCGCTCGGCGGTGCGGTTGTCGGCAAACTGCTGAGTGACGGCGCGATCTGCCATGTGCCCAACGCTCATGCTGCCGCCCCTACGCATTTCCCCTTTACCACGCATGACCGTGTCCAGCTGGTGCACAACGTCGATCTCTCGGACCCTGCCAAGGTCGAAGCGTTCTACAGCCAGGTTCCAGGCCTGTGGGGCTCGATCCACCTGGCCGGCGGCTTCACCGCCGCACCGGTGGAAAAGATCGAGTCGGCGTCCTTTGCCGAGATGATGGACACCAATGCGCGCACCGCCTTCCTGTGCTGCCGCGCCGCGATCCGCTCGATGCTGTCGTCGGACACGGCGGGCCGCATCGTCAACGTCACGGCGCGCGCCGGGCTCGACCCGCGGCGCGGCGCCGGCATGGTCGCTTACGCCGCCAGCAAGGCGGCAGTGGCAGCCATGACGGTGGCGGTGGCCGAAGAGCTGAAGCACAGGGGTATCCTGGTCAATGCGGTGGCGCCGTCGACGCTCGATACGCCGGCCAACCGTGCCGACATGCCGGATGCCGACGTCACCAGATGGGTCAGCCTCGAAGCCGCCGCCGAGGCCATCGCCTACCTTGCCTCGCCGGCCAACCAGGCGATGAGTGGTACGCTGGTGCCGCTTTACGGCAGGGCGTAACCTTCCAACCTTTACCTCGGTCAAAGAAAAACCCCGCCGGATCGCTCCGGCGGGGTTTTGTTTTCGAGCCTGTGAAGAACTTCGCTTCGCGAAGGACTTCGCGATGCGAAGGGCTTAGCTGCCCTGCTTCTTCAGCGCGGCACCCAGGATGTCGCCCAGCGAAGCGCCGGAGTCGGTCGAGCCGTACTGAGCGACCGCTTCCTTCTCTTCAGCGATTTCCAGCGCCTTGATCGAGACCTGCAGCTTGCGGGTCTTCTTGTCGAAGGCGATGACGCGGGCGTCGACCTTCTGGCCGACGGTGAAGCGCTCGGGGCGCTGCTCGTCGCGGTCACGGCTCAGATCGGAGCGCTTGATGAAGGTCTCGATGCCGCTGTCGACCAGCCGCACTTCCAGACCGCCATCCTTGACGCCGATGACCTCACAGGTGACGACCGCGTTCTTGCGCAGTTCGCCTGAAGTCGCCGCTTCGCCGACCGTATCCTTGGCCAGCTGCTTGATGCCGAGCGAGATGCGCTCCTTGTCGATGTCGACGTCGAGCACCTGCGCCTTGACCATGTCGCCGCGATTGTACTCTTCGATGACCTGCTCGCCCGGACGCGTCCAGTCGAGGTCGGAAAGGTGCACCATGCCGTCCACGTCGCCTTCGAGGCCGATGAACAGGCCGAACTCGGTCTTGTTCTTGACCTCGCCCTCGACCTGGCTGCCGACTGGATGGCTCGAGGCGAAAGCCTGCCACGGATTCTCGAGCGTCTGCTTGAGGCCGAGCGAGATGCGGCGCTTGGCCGGATCGACCTCGAGCACCACCACGTCGACTTCCTGGGTCGTCGACAGGATCTTGCCGGGATGCACGTTCTTCTTCGTCCACGACATTTCCGAAACGTGGATGAGACCCTCGATGCCCGGCTCCAGCTCGACGAACGCGCCGTAGTCGGTGATGTTGGTGACGGTACCCTTGATCTTCTTGCCGATCGGGAACTTGGTGCCGATCTCGGACCACGGATCGCTCTCGAGCTGCTTCATGCCGAGCGAGATGCGGTGGGTTTCCTGGTTGATGCGGATGATCTGCACCTTGACCGTCTGACCGATGTTGAGGATTTCGGTCGGATGGTTGACGCGGCGCCATGCCATGTCGGTGACATGCAGCAGGCCGTCGATGCCGCCGAGGTCGACGAACGCACCATAATCGGTGATGTTCTTGACGACGCCTTCGACAACCTGGCCTTCTTCGAGGTTCTGCACGATTTCCGAACGCTGTTCGGCGCGGCTCTCCTCAAGCACGGTACGGCGCGACACCACGATGTTGCCGCGGCGGCGATCCATCTTGAGGATCTCGAAGGGCTGCGGGTTGTGCATCAGCGGGGAGACGTCGCGGATCGGGCGGATATCGACCTGGCTGCGCGGCAGGAAGGCCACGGCGCCGTCGAGGTCGACGGTGAAGCCGCCCTTGACCTGGTTGAAGATGACGCCTTCGACGCGCTCACCCTTGGTGAACTTCTCTTCGAGACGGACCCAGCTCTCTTCGCGGCGGGCCTTTTCACGTGAAAGCATCGCTTCGCCAAGCGCGTTTTCGATGCGCTCGACATAGACTTCGACGGTGTCACCGACCTTGAGGGTGGTGTCCTTGCCCTTGACGCCGAATTCCTTCAGCGGCACGCGGCCTTCGACCTTGAGGCCGACGTCGATGATAGCCATGTCTTTTTCAATGGCGGTGATGATGCCCTTGACGACCTGACCTTCGCCGGAATGGCCGGCGGTAAAAGATTCTTCGAGCAGGCTCGCGAAATCGTCGCGAGTGGGATTTGCAGCTGACATTGTTTCTCCTGGAGTGCCCCGCATCTAAAAGCGGGACGGGCGCCGTGGGTTAGCGTTGCGTTGGCCTGCCGGCGTTCCGGGCTACAAAAACCCTGGGCCGCTCTTTAAGCGGCAATTCCGGCGCATGAAGAATGCTGGCAGGCTGGTTCGTGCCCGATATGGGTATTTTCTTCGCCTCCGACAACGGAATACGAGGGAAAACCCGGATCAGGCCTTGTCTCTTTTGGCCAGCACGTCGTCTATGATCGCCATGGCTGCAAGAAACGCGGCTTCTATAGCCATTTCGCTGGTATCAAGCAAGTGCGCGTCGGCCGCCGGCTTCAACGGTGAGTCCGCTCGACCCATGTCGCGCTCGTCGCGGCGCACGATATCGGCGAGGATCTCGGTGAAATCAGCGGTGCCGCCGATGCTTTCGATCTCCGACAGCCGGCGCTGTGCCCGCACCTCCGCGCTCGCTGTCACATAGAGTTTGATGTCGGCGTCGGGGCACACGACGGTGCCGATGTCGCGCCCATCGAGCACCGCACCCGGCGGCGTCTTGGCGAAGTCGCGCTGCTTTTCGACGAGGATGCGCCGCACCGTCGGGTACACCGCGACCTTGGAGGCAGCCTCGCCGACGGCATGCGCCGACAGCACCGCGCGGTCGAGCTTCGCCAGATCGACCTGGCGGGCAGCGGTTTCGGCCGCCGAGACATTGTCGAGCGGCAGCGCGTGCTGGATCAGCGCATAGGCGACGGCGCGATAGGTGAGGCCGGTGTCGAGCAGGTTCAGCCGGTAATGGTCGGCGAGTCGGCGGGCGAGGGTGCCTTTGCCGGCGCCGGCCGGGCCGTCGATAGCGATGGTGAAGGTGTGAGTCATTGGCGGGCCGCCGCGATTGACAGGTGCGATGAAGAAGACGGGCGCCGAGATTCTTCACACCCCCCTCTGTCCTGCCGGACATCTCCCCCGCAAGGGGGGAGATCAGCCATCACCGCTGACTTAGCCAATCGCCAATATTGCAGGATTGAATGGAGCGCCAAAGCCGCCAATCTCCCCCCTTGCGGGGGAGATGTCCGGCAGGACAGAGGGGGGGGCTGTCCCGCCAGCGTTGCAGTCTGGTCCCAAGCCATCGACTAGCCGATCTCCGCGCCCAGCCCCGTCATCAGCCCCATGAACTCCGGAAAGCTCGTCGCAATCATCGCGGCGTCATCGATCGTCACCGGCTTTTCCGTCGCCAGCCCCATGACCAAGAAACTCATGGCGATGCGGTGGTCGAGATGGGTCTGCACGGTCGTGTCCTGGCCGTTCGGATGGCCACCCAGCCCCTTGCCGCCCGGTTTTCCGCGCACGGCGAGCGAGGCCTCGCCCTCGGTGCAGTCGACGCCGTTGAGCTTCAGCCCGTTGGCGACGGCCGACAGCCGGTCGGATTCCTTGACGCGCAGCTCTTCCAGTCCCTGCATCAGCGTTTCGCCCTCGGCGAAGCTGGCAGCGACCGCAAGCACGGGGTACTCGTCGATCATCGACGGCGCCCGCTCGGGCGGCACGGTGACGCCCTTCAGTTCGGAGTAGCGCACGCGCAAATCGGCGACATCTTCGCCACCGGCGTTGCGCGGGTTCAAAATGTCGATCTTGCCGCCCATTTCCTGGAGCGTCAAAAGCAGGCCGGTGCGGGTCGGGTTCATCAGCACGTTTTCGATCACAATGTCCGATCCCGGCACGATCAGCGCGGCCACCAGCGGGAAGCCGGCTGAGGAGGGGTCACCCGGCACCGCGATGGTCTGGCCGGTCAGTCTGCCCTGGCCTTCGATGAAGATGTGGCGCACGCCGCGTTCGTCGGTTTCGACCGACAGATTGGCGCCAAAACCCTTTAGCATCTTTTCCGTGTGGTCGCGTGTCATTACCGGCTCGATCACCGTGGTAATGCCGGGCGTGTTGAGGCCGGCGAGCAGCACCGCCGACTTTACCTGCGCCGAGGCCATCGGCACACGATAGGTGATCGGGGCGGCATGCTTTGGCCCATGCAGCGTAATCGGCATGCGGTCGCCCGGCGTCGCCTTCAACACCTGCACGCCCATCTGGCGCAAGGGTTCGAGTACGCGGCCCATCGGCCGGCCGGACAGCGAGGCGTCGCCGATGAAGGTCGTTTCCATATCATAGGTGCCGACGAGGCCCATGGTGAGCCGCGAGCCGGTGCCGGCATTGCCGAAATCGAGCGGCCCTTCCGGTTGCAGCAGCGCGCCGTTGCCGGTGCCGCGGATCACCCACTCGTCGCCGTTCTTCTCGATATGTGCGCCCATAGCCTTCATGGCAGCACCTGTGCGCATCACGTCCTCGCCTTCGAGCAGGCCGGTGATGCGGGTCTCCCCGGAGGCGAGGCCGCCGAACATGAAGGAGCGGTGCGAGATCGACTTGTCGCCCGGCACGCGCGCGATACCGGAAAGGGCTGGGGATTGGCGGGCGGTGGCCGGCTTGGGCGCGGCGGCGTGAGACATGGAAATTCCCTGGACGGAATGCCGGCAGGCCGGCGCTTTTCATTTGTTGCGGCGGTCTCGTATCACGGCGGGCCGAAATGGTCATCCCCCATGGTCGTCACTGACGCGACGCCTTTCAACGTATGGTTTTGTGACGCCGGCTTTTCGCTTTGACAGCGCTGCAAACTGTGGTTAAGGGGACCACTCTTTTATTGACGAGGCTTGCCGTGGCAAAAACCGAACTTGGCACAAAACGTATCGACCCGGAGACGGGCCGAAAATTCTACGACCTGAACAAGGACCCGATCGTCTCGCCCTACACCGGCAAGACCTATCCGCGTTCCTATTTCGAGGAAGGCAAGATTGCCGCCCTCGAGGAGGAAGAGGAAGTGGCCGAGAAGGAAGTGGACGCCGAGGAAGAAGAGGGCGTCGAGGTCGTCTCGCTTGAAGAGGCCGACGAGGACGCCAAGGGCGACGACCTGCCGGATCTCGGCGACGACGAGGATGACGTCGACCTCGGCGACGACGAGGATGACACCTTCCTCGCCGACGAAGAGGAAGAAGATGACGACGTTGCCGACATGATCGGCGTCGGCGACGACGACGACGAGGTCTGATCGGCCTTGAAAGCGGGCGTTTGCAGGCTTTCGTAGCCTGCGAAGAAAAAGCGGCTCTTGAAGGCTTGATATTGACGAAAGGCGGGGTTAGAAGCCGCCTGCACTAACGGCGCGGTCTCCAACCCGCGCCGGATCTCTTCGCCGGAAACGGCGCCGGTTGACTGCCGGAAGTGGGGCCATAGCTCAGTTGGGAGAGCGCTTGAATGGCATTCAAGAGGTCGTCGGTTCGATCCCGATTGGCTCCACCAAACAGTCCCTCTGCAATTCGCAGCCGATGAATGTGTGGTACTGCGGTCATCTGCGTTTGATGGTCAGTTCAGGCAACGCCGCTGAAAGCGCCCCCATCAAACGGAACGAACCAGCCATTTCTCGAGAGCAACTGTTCGCCGGACAAAGTCTTCACTGTTCATGGAGCGCTTAGAGACTGGAAGCCGGCCCGATCACCACTCGGCGAAGGAGCCGTCTTTGTGGCGCCAGACAGGGTTGCGCCAGCGGTGGCCTTCCTTGGCGCGTTCCTTGACATACTCCTCGTCGATCTCGACACCCAGGCCCGGGCCGTCGGGAATGGCGACATAACCATCCTCGTAGCGGAAGACATCCTTGTTGGCGGCATAGTCGAGCAGGTCGTTGGCGGCGTTGTAGTGGATGCCGAGGCTCTGCTCCTGGATGAAGCAGTTGTAGCTGACCGCGTCGAGCTGCAGGCACGCGGCAAGCGCGATCGGCCCGAGCGGGCAGTGCGGCGCCACCGCGACGTCATAGGCTTCCGCCATCGCCGCGATCTTGCGGCATTCGGTGATGCCACCGGCATGCGACAGATCAGGCTGGATGATGTCGACGACGCCTTCCTTGAACACGGATTTGAAGTCCCAGCGGCTGTAGAGCCGCTCGCCGAGCGCGATCGGCGTCGAGCCGAGCGCGGCGATCTCCTTCAGCGCCTCGCGGTTTTCGCTGAGCACCGGCTCCTCGATGAACATCAGCCTATAGGGTTCGAGTTCCTTGACCAGGGCACGCGCCATCGGCCGGTGCACGCGGCCATGAAAATCGACGGCGATGCCGATGTTGGGTCCGACGGCCTCGCGCACCATGGCGACGCGTTCGACAGCGGCGTCGATCTTGTCGTGGCTGTCGACGATCTGCAGTTCTTCAGTGCCGTTCATCTTGAGCGCCAGGAAGCCGCGCGCAACCATTTCCCGGGCACCAGCGGCCACTTCGGCCGGCCGGTCGCCGCCGATCCAAGAATAGACCTTGATCGTGTCGCGCAGCTTGCCACCGAGCAACTCATGCACGGGAACGCCGAGCGCCTTGCCCTTGATATCCCACAGTGCCTGGTCGATCCCCGCAATGGCGCTCATCAGGATCGGCCCGCCACGGTAGAAGCCGCCGCGGTGCATCACCGTCCAGTGGTCCTCGATCAGGCGGGGATCCTTGCCGATGAGGTAATCGCCAAGCTCCTTGACCGCTGCCTCGACGGTCAGAGCCCGGCCCTCGACGACCGGCTCGCCCCAGCCGGTGACGCCGGCATCGGTCTCGATCTTCAGGAACAGCCAGCGCGGCGGAACGATGTAGGTGGTGAGCGAGATGATTTTCATGCGCAATCTCAGTTGCTCTTGAGTTTCTTGGCGCTGACGAGGTCGCGCGCCGCAAGGTCGAGGATCTTGTTTGCGGCCCCACGCGCCGCCTCGGCGTCGCGCATGCGCAGCGCCTCGACCACCTCGCGGTGCGCCGCCACGGCCTCCATGCGCCGGTCGAGCGAAATCACCGCCGTCGCCTCGAGCGAGAATTTCAGCCCGGTGTCGATGAGATTGCCGATCTGGCGAAAGATCGGGTTATGGCTCGCGGCATAGACGATCTGGTGGAAAGCGATGTCGCTGCGCGAGAAGGCGGCGAGATCCTCGCCGGCGCCGGCCATGCCGCGCCATGCCGCTTCGAGATCGGCTATTTCCTGCAGCGTTGCGCGCGTGGCCGCCAGTTCGGCGACCAGCGGTTCGATGGCGCGGCGCGTTTCGAGGATGGCGTCGAACAGCTTGTCGTCCAGTGCATGCGGCGCGTGCCAGGCCAGCACCTGTGGGTCGATGATGTTCCAGTCGTCCTCGTTGCAGACGATCGTGCCGACGCGCGGCCGCGACAGCACCAGCCCCTTTGCCGCCAACACTTTCAGGGCCTCGCGGATGACAGTGCGGCTGACACCATATTCGACGCCGAGTTCGTTTTCGGTCGGCAAGGAGGATCCGGCCGGGTAGCGCCCGGAAAAGATGTCTGAGGCCATTGCCTTGGTCACATCGGGCATGACGCGCGGGCGGCGAGTGGCTGTGTCGCCTTGCGGTTTCTTCAAAGTCCCGGTCACCTCAGCCCTCCTCCAAGGCGGCGAACCGCTGGTTTCGCACAACCGATCCGCCATTAACGGATGCGGACTGATTGCGCCAGCGATTGCTGGTCAGAGCATGTACATTAATTATCATACCAGATCAATTGACGAGTATGATAAAAACGATTAGACACTCCGGCATCCGGGCTGAGCGCCCGGTCTATCGCTGGGAGGTAATCATGCGACTTTTGAAGACCGCGCTCGTCGCGGGCGCGCTTGCCGTGCTGTCCGTCACGACCATCGCTGCATATGCTCAGGACACCAAGATCGGTTTCATCGTCAAGCAGCCCGAGGAGCCGTGGTTCCAGGACGAATGGAAGTTCGCCGACCAGGCCGCCAAGGAGAAGGGCTTTACCCTGGTCAAGATCGGCGCCGAGGACGGTGAGAAGCTGATGTCGGCGATCGACAATCTCGGCGCCCAGGGCGCCCAGGGCTTCATCGTCTGCACACCGGACGTGAAGCTTGGCCCCGGCATCGTCGCCAAGGCCGCCGCCAACAATCTCAAGCTGATGACTGTCGACGACCGTCTGGTCGGCGCCGACGGCAAGGCGCTGGAAGACGTCCCGCATATGGGCATTTCGGCCACCAAGATCGGCGAAGCCGTCGGCCAGGCGATCGTCGACGAAATGAAGGCGCGCGGCTGGAAAGCCGACGAGGTTGGCGCCATCCGCGTCTCCTACGACCAGCTGCCGACGGCGGTCGATCGCGTCGAAGGTGCCATCTCGGTGCTGAAGGCAAACGGCTTCAAGGCCGAGAACATTTTTGACGCCCCGCAGGCCAAGACCGACACGGAAGCTGCCCTCAATGCGGCGACGGTCGTGCTCAACGCCCATGCCGACATCAAGAAGTGGGTTTCCTTCGGCCTCAACGACGAAGCGGTGCTCGGCGCCGTGCGTGCAGCCGAAAGCGTTGGCATTCCGGCGGACGGCATGATCGGTGTTGGCATTGGCGGCGCGGATTCGGCGATCAACGAGTTTAAGAAGCCGACGGCCACCGGCTTCGTCGGCACCGTGATCATCTCGCCGAAGCGTCATGGCTACGAGACGGCGCTCAACATGTATGACTGGGTTGCCAACAACAAGGAGCCGGAGAAGCTGATCCTGACCTCGGGTGCACTCGCCAAGCGCGACGACTACCAGAAGGTCCGCCAGGGTCTCGGCATCGAATAATCCTCCCTGTACAAACAGGCGGCGGCTCATCCCGCCGCCTGTTTGCCATTCCATAAGAGGATCGCTGCCCGTGTCCTTTCTCGACTTCTCGCACATCACCAAGACCTATCCGGGCGTCAAGGCGCTGTCGGACGTCTCGTTCGGTGTCGACAAAGGCGCCGTGCATGGTTTGATGGGCGAGAACGGCGCCGGCAAATCCACCCTGATCAAGATACTGTCCGGTGACCAGCATGCCGATCAGGGCGAGATCCGCATTGACGGTAGGGTTCAGGCCTATACCTCGACCCGGGATGCCTTCGACAATGGCGTCATTGTCATTCATCAGGAACTGCAACTCGTTCCTGAACTCACCGTTGCCGAAAACCTCAGCCTCGGTCGTTTCCCCGCCAACGCCGGCATCATCGCCGGCCGCCGGATGCTGGACGACGTCGGCGCCAAGCTGAAATCGGCCGGTATCGACATCGACATGCGCCGCAAGGTCAAGACGCTGTCGATCGGCGAACGCCAGATGGTCGAGATCGCCAAGGCGGTCATGCTCGACGCACGCGTTATCGCGCTGGACGAACCGACCTCGTCGCTTTCCTCGCGCGAAAGCGAAATCCTGTTTGCCCTGATCGACCGCCTGCGCGGCGAAGGCAAGGTCATCATCTATGTCTCGCACAGGCTCGACGAAGTGTTCCGGCTCTGCGACAGCCTGACCGTGCTGCGCGACGGCAAGCTCGCGGCGCACCATGCGTCGCTGAAAGGCGTCACCCGCGACCAGGTCGTCGCCGAGATGGTCGGCCGCGAGATTTCGGATATCTGGGGTTTTCGCGCACGAAAAACGGGCGATGTCCGCCTGAAGGTCGACGCTCTCAGCGGCCCCAAACTGAAGACGCCGGCCAGTTTCGAGGCGAGGGCAGGCGAGATCGTCGGCTTCTTCGGCCTGATCGGCGCCGGGCGCTCGGAACTGATGCGGCTGGTCTATGGCGCCGATCCGCGCTCGGGCGGTAGCATCACCGTCGACGGCAAGCTGGTCCGTGCCGCCGATCCGCGTGGCACGATCCGGGCCGGCATCGTGCTGTGCTCGGAGGATCGCAAGCATGACGGCATCATCCAGGGCCGCTCGGTCGAGGAGAACATCAACATCTCGTCGCGGCGCCATCACACGCGCTTCGGCGTGCTCAACCGCGCCAGCGAGATCGCCACCGCCGAAACCTTCATCAAGAAGCTCAAGGTGCGCACGCCGTCGCGCAAGCAGGACATCATCAATCTCTCCGGCGGCAACCAGCAGAAGGTCATCCTTGGCCGCTGGCTGTCCGAACAAGGGGTGCGGGTTCTCATTGTCGACGAACCGACGCGCGGCATCGACGTAGGGGCCAAATCGGAAATCTACGAATTGCTCTACCAGCTTGCGCAGGACGGCATGGCGATCGTCGTGGTCTCGTCCGAACTGCCGGAAGTGATGGGCATCTGCGACCGTATTCTGGTGATGTGCGGTGGCCGCGTCAGCGCTGAACTCACCCGCGACCAGTTCGCCGAAAGGGCGATCCTGGCCGCCGCTCTCCCCGATCAGAAAACTCCCGACGCGATCGCATCCTGAGGACTTTGGCATGACCGACCAGTTGAAAAAAATCCTGCTCGGCGAACAGGGCCTCGTCGTCATCTTCGTCGTCGCCTTCGCGCTGGTGTCGGCTCTGGTGCCGAACTTCCTTACGGACCGCAACATGCTCGGCCTGCTGCAGTCGGTGGTCACCGTCGGCATCGTCGCCTGCACCATGATGTTCTGCCTCGCCGCGCGCGACTTCGACCTGTCGGTCGGTTCGATCGTCGCCTTTGCCGGCATGGTCGCTGTGATGGCGTCGAATTACACCGGCTCGATCCTGCTTGGCCTGCTGGCGGCAATCGCCTGCGGCGCTTTCGTCGGCTTCATCAACGGCGTCGTCATCGCCAAATTCCGCATCAACGCGCTGATCACGACGCTGGCCACCATGCAGATCGTGCGCGGCTTTGCGCTGATCGCGTCCGACGGCCGTGCCGTCGGCATCAACAGCTCGGATTTCTATCAGCTGGCGCTCTCGAAACTGCTCGGCATACCGACGCCGGTCTGGGTGCTCGCTATCCTGTTTTGCATCTTCGGCTTCGTCCTCAACCGCACCGTCTTCGGCAAGAACACGCTGGCCATCGGCGGCAATCCGGAGGCCTCGCGTCTTGCCGGCGTCAATGTCGACCGGACGCGCATCTGGATTTTTGCGCTGCAGGGCGTCGTCTGCGGCATCGCCGGCATCCTGCTGGCGTCGCGCATCACCTCCGGCCAGCCCAACGCGGCGGTCGGGCTCGAACTCTCGGTCATCTCGGCCTGCGTGCTCGGCGGTGTTTCGCTTGCCGGCGGCCGCGCCACCATGTCGGGCGTCATCGTCGGCGTGCTGATCATGGGCATCGCCGAAAACGCCATGAACCTGCTCAACATCCCGGCCTTCTACCAGTACATCGTACGTGGCGTGATCCTGCTGCTGGCCGTGCTGCTCGACAATCTGCGCTCGTCGGCACTGGGCCGGCGCTAAGCTGGAGGGACAAAAATGGCTGAGCGCCTTTCCGGCAAACGCATCTTCCTGACCGGCGCCGCGCAAGGCATCGGGCTGGCCATCGCCGAGGCCTGCCTTGCCGAAGGTGCAAGACTGTTCCTCGTCGACCGCGACGGCGCACTGCTGGACAAGGCCGTCGCCGGCCTTGCCGCGCCGCACGGCCATGTCGGGCATGCGGCAGCCGACATCAGCGACGGAGCCGCGATTGCCACTGCCGTCGGCCAAGCGACCGACGAAATCGGCCACATCAACGCGCTGATCAACAATGCCGGGGTCAATGTGTTCTCGACGCCGCTCAAGGCGACCGAGGAAGAGTGGAACCGCAATTTCGACGTCAACGTCAAGGGCGCCTGGAATTGCAGCAAGGCTGTGCTGCCGGGCATGATTACAAGCGGCGGCGGCGCCATCCTCAACATCGCCTCGACGCACAGCTTCACCATCATTCCGCACACCTTCCCCTATCCCGTCGCCAAGCACGCGCTGCTCGGCCTGACCAAATCGCTGGCGCTCGAATATGCGGCGCAAGGCGTGCGCGTGAACGCGCTGGCGCCGGGCTATGTCGAGACGCAGAAGGCGATCGACTACTGGAACAGCTTTGCCGATCCGGCCGCAGCACGCGCCAACACCATGGCGCTGCATCCCGGCGGCCGCATCGCCACGGCGCGCGAGATCGCGCGGGCTGCGGTGTTCATGATCTCCGACGAATGCCCGTTCATGAACGCGGCGACGCTCGTCGTCGATGGCGGGCTGAGCCAGCTGCAGCATCCCGCCTGAACGCCGGAAAGACCATGACCAAGAGACGATCGCAGCATTGGTTCGGCGGGCTGGGCAAGGATGCCTTCATCCACCGCAGCTGGATGAAGAACAACGGCCTGCCCGACGATGCCTTCGACGGCCGTCCGGTGATCGGCATCTGCAACACATTCTCCGAATTCACGCCTTGCCACGTGCATTTCCGTGCTCTGATCGAGCACATCAAGGCCGGCGTGCTGGAAGCCGGCGGCCTGCCGCTCGAATTCCCGGTCTTCTCTTGCGGCGAGTCCAATCTGCGGCCGACGGCGATGCTGTTTCGCAACCTCGCCTCGATGGATGTCGAGGAGGCGATCCGCGGCAACCCGATGGACGGCGTCGTGCTGATGGCCGGCTGTGACAAGACCACACCGTCGCTGGTCATGGGCGCGGCCTCCTGCGACCTGCCGTCGATCGCCATCTCCGGCGGGCCGATGCTTAATGGCCGCTTCCAGGGCCACGAAATCGGTTCCGGCACCGATGTGTGGAAATTTTCGGAAGACGTTCGCGCCGGTGTGATGAGCGAGCAGGATTTCGCCAATGCCGAGAGCGCCATGTCGCGCTCGCCCGGTCACTGCATGACCATGGGCACGGCCTCGACCATGGCTTCCATGGTCGAGTCGCTCGGCCTGGCGCTGCCCGGTAACGCTGCCTATCCGGCGGTCGACGCGCGCCGCAGCCGCATCGCCCGCATGACGGGGCGGCGCATCGTCGTGATGGTCAATGAGGATCTGCGCCCGTCGGCTATCCTCACGAGAAAAGCTTTCGCCAACGCCATCCGCGTCAATGGCGCGATCGGCGGCTCCACCAATGCGGTCGTGCATCTCCTGGCCATCGCCGGCCGCGTCGGCACCGAGCTGACCCTGGATGATTGGGATCGATATGGCCGCGACGTGCCGACCATCCTCGACCTGATGCCGTCAGGCCGTTTCCTGATGGAGGATTTCTGCTACGCCGGCGGTATTCCGGCCGTCATGAAAGAGATCGCCGACATGCTCGATCTCGATGCGCTGACCGTCACCGGCAAGAGCGTGCGCGAGAACATCACTGACGCCCAAAACTACAATCCGGAGGTGATCCGCCCGCGCGACAAGGCGCTGACATCGCACGGCGGCATCGCGGTGCTGCGCGGCAATCTGGCGCCCGACGGCGCCATCATCAAACCGTCAGCCGCGTCGCCAGCTCTCATGAAGCATCGCGGCCGCGCCGTCGTCTTCGAGGACATTGACGACTACAAGGCGCGCATCGACGATCCCTTGCTGGACATCGACGAGGGCTCGATCATGGTGCTGAAGAATTGCGGCCCCAAGGGCTATCCGGGAATGGCCGAGGTCGGCAACATGGCGCTGCCTCAGAAGCTGTTGAAGCAAGGCGTCCGCGACATGATCCGTATCTCCGATGCCCGCATGTCGGGCACCGCCTTCGGCACCGTCGTGCTGCATGCCGCACCCGAAGCCGCTGTCGGCGGCCCGCTGGCGCTGGTGAGGAGCGGCGACATGATCGAGCTCGATGTCGAAGCAAGGAAGCTGCATCTCGACGTGTCAGAACAGGAACTCGCAAAGCGGCGGACATCCTGGGCTCCGCCGCAGCCGGCTATGCGCGGCGGCTATCAGGGTCTTTACGTCGACCATGTGCTGCAGGCGGATCGCGGCGCCGACCTCGATTTTCTCGTCGGATGCCGTGGCCACGCCATTCAACGCGAAAGCCATTGAGGTCCGCGTGACAAAATTCAAACCTTATGATTTCCACGGCATTCACGCCATTCTCTACGCGCTCTTTGATGAGAACGAAAAACTCGACCGCGCGGCGATGCGCAGGCAGGTCGAGATCTGCCTGGCGAGCGGCGTGCACGGCATGGCGGCGCTCGGCTTGGCGACGGAAGTCGCCAAGCTGTCCGAGGCCGAGCGCCGGACGATCATGGACTGGACGGCGGAAGACACCGACGGAAAAGTGCCACTCGCTTTCACCATCTTCGGCGCTTCGGTGGCCGAGCAGGTCGCACAGGTTCGCCATGCTGAAAGCGTGGGAGCGGATTGGGTGATCCTGCAGCCGCCGCCGGTTGGGTCCTATGGTGCGCCGGAATACATCAAGTTCTTCGGCCGCGTTGCCGAGGCGACCGATCTGCCGGTGGCGATCCAGAACGCGCCGGCGTTTTTCGGGCGCGGCCTTTCATCAGACGAAATCCGCGACCTCGTCACGCTGTATCCCAACGTTAGGCTGATCAAGGGCGAGGGTCCGGTTACCGACATCGCCGGGCTGATCGAGCGCACCGATGGCCGGATACCGGTTTTCAACGGGCGTGGCGGCCTGGAACTGATCGACAATTTCCGCATCGGTTGCCGCGGCATGATCCTGGCGCCGGATTGCGCCGACTATGCCGTGCGCGCCTATCATGCGTTCCGCGCCGGAGGCGAAGCCACGGCCGAGGCTGAATATGCAAGAATGTTGCCGGCAGCGGTCTTCGTCATGCAAGGCATCGAAAACTTGATCTGCTATGGCAAGCGGCTGTTCGGCGCCCGCGCAGGCATCCCGATACACGCCCGGGCTCCGGCGATGCGGCCCAGCGAGCCTGGCCTCGCGATGGTGGAGCGCTTTGCGATTGGTCTCGGTCGGTTGCCTGGCTGAACGTCAACTGCCTTTCAATAGGTCGTCCGCCCACCCGACAGGTCGAACGTGGAGGCGGTTGTAAAACTGTTCTCCTTGGAGACGAGCCAGGCGACCATGGCAGCGGCCTCATCGACCTCCAACAGGCGGCCGCGCGGAATGCGCGAGCGCATATATTCGATATGCTCCGGCGTCAGTTGTTCAAGGATGCGCGTCTGTGCCGTGGCCGGCGAGATGCAGTTCACGGCGATGTCGTACTGCGCCAGTTCTTTGCCGAGCGACTTGGTCAAGCCGATGACCGCCGCCTTCGAGGCTGAATAGGCGGAGGCGTTGGGGTTGCCCTCCTTGCCGGCGACCGAAGCGATGTTGACGATCCGCCCGTAATTGCGCTCCTTCATCCCGGGAACCACGGCGCGATTGACGTAGAACGTACCGTTGACGTTGACGTCGATGACCTTTTTCCACGTCTCGATGTCGTAGACGTCGAGCGGGACGGCCGGGCCGGCGATTCCGGCGGAATTGACCAGAATGGAAATGTTGCCGGCCAGCTCTTCGGTCCTGGCGCGCGCCGCGTCCACCGACACCCAATCGGCGACGTCCACGATCTCTGTCGTGGCGGCGTTGCCGAGTTCCTTCTTGGCGGTTTCGAGGCGAGCCTCATCGAGATCCCACAAGGTTACCGTCGCGCCGGAGGCGACGAAGCGTCTGGCCATCGCAAAGCCGAGGCCTTGGGCGCCGCCGGTGACCACAGCGTGCTGGCCGTCAAGATCAATCCTGTTCATGTCGAGCGGTTCTTTCCGTTTGAGCTACTTCCGGGATAAAGGCCGGCCTGTGCAGGCGGGCGATATCGCTACATCGTCGCGCCGAGGCTCCATGGCACGAACTCGTTGTCGCCATAGCCGAGCGCTTCCGACCTGGTGCGCCCGCCGGAAGCGACGCGCAGGATCTCGGCGAAGATCTCCTCGCCCTTCTCGGCCAGCGAGACGCCGTCCAGTATGTCTCCGCAATTGATGTCCATGTCCTCGCGCATCTGCTCGAAGATGAAGCTGTTGGAGGCGAGCTTGATCGAGGGCGTCGGCTTGCAGCCGAAGGCCGAACCGCGGCCGGTGGTGAAGCACAATATGTTGGCTCCGCCGGCGACCTGCCCGGTGGCCGAGACCGGATCGTAGCCAGGCGTATCCATGAAGACGAGGCCGCGCTCGTTGATCGGCTCGGCATATTCCAGCACCGCGCGCAGATTGGTGGTGCCGCCCTTGGCGGAGGCGCCGAGCGATTTCTCCAGGATGGTCGTCAGCCCACCCAGCTTGTTGCCGGGCGAAGGGTTGTTGTTCATCTCCATGTCGTGCCTGGCGGTATAATCCTCCCACCAGCGGATGCGCTCGATCAGCTTTTCACCCACCGCGCGGCTCTCGGCGCGCAAGGCGAGAAGATGTTCGGCGCCATAGATCTCGGGCGTCTCCGAGAGCACGGCCGTGCCGCCTTGCCCGACAAGCAGGTCCACCGCAGCACCCAGTGCCGGATTGGCGCTGATGCCGGAATAGCCGTCCGATCCGCCGCATTGCAGCGCAAGCACCAGTTCGGAGGCCGGCTGCGGAGTCCTTTCGGCGGCGTTCACCGTAGGCAGCATGTCGACGATCGCCTTGACGCCGGCCTCGACTGTCTTTCGCGTGCCGCCGGTTTCCTGGATGGTCATCGTGCGGAAAATCGTGCTCTCCTCGATGTTGTACGACTGCATCCAGCGTGGGATCTGGAACGCTTCGCAGCCGAGTCCGACCATCAGCACGCCGCCGACATTGGGGTTGGTGGCAAAGCCCCATTGCGTCCGTTTCAACAGGTCGTAAGCGGGGCCCTTGGTGTCGATGCCGCAGCCAGTGCCGTGGACGAGTGCGATGATGCCGTCGACATTGGGATAGTCGCGCAGGATGCCAGACCGGTTGACCTCGTCGACGATGAACCGGGCGACGCTGGCAGAGCAGTTCACCGAGGTCAGGACGGCAATGAAGTTGCGCGTGCCCACCTTGCCGCTCGGCCGGCGGTAACCCATGAAAGTAGCGCGCTCGGCCTCGGCAACGACCTCGGTTTGCCTGGTATTGGTGCCGAAGACGTAGTCGCGTTCGAAATTGCGCAGATACACATTGTGCTCGTGAACCCAGTCGCCGGCGACGATGGATCCCCGCGCAAAACCAATGGTCTGGCCGTATTTCACGATCGGCTCGTCCGAGCCGATGTCGCGGAAGGCCATTTTGTGCCCGCGCGGTATGCGTGCCCTGGCCGCCACGTCCCCGGCTTTTTCGCCGATCTTCAACGGATCGACCGCCAGAAGAATGTTGTCGATATCCGACAGCTTGATGAACCGTGCCATGAACCCAAACTCTGAAGAAGGCCTCCCCGACAAGGAGCGTCGAGAGACAAAAGTGATTTAGAATACTAATATAACAGAATGTCAGCGGTCAAGGTGCGGTTGCGAAAGGCTTGGACTGCAGGGCGTTGCGGCGGATCGGTTAGGTGAGTGGCTTGCAATGAGTGCGCCTTGCGGCGGAGTTTGAGGGCGGCAAACGGCTGGATGAAACAACGGACCGCCGCACGCCCGGGACACGGTCAATCGAGATGGAAGACCTCTTGCATGGCCGCCCACCATTCGCCGTCGGCGCGCGTCGGTAGCGGCGTCTGCATGGGGTCGCACAGTTCCCACCATTTGCGCATGGCCGGCGACTCGCTCATCCGCGCCGCATCCCTGGCGAAGTCGCTGCCGTGATACTCCCAGCAGGCGAACAGAAGGTTCTCCGGTTCGCGCAGGAAGATCGAATAGTTGCGGATGTCGGCGCGACTGATGACGTCGAGCACTTCCGGCCAGACGGCGGCGTGGACGCGCTTGTAGTCCGCGATCGCCTCGGCTTTCACGCCGATACAAAGCCCCATTCTTTGCATGCCGGTTGCTCGCGAGGCTTCAGTCGAGAAGGTCGGCGGCGACTTCGAGCGTGTTGCGGAACGACGTCTCGAGATGATGTTCCATGGCCCTTGCCGCCCCCTCGGCGTCGTGGCGCTTCAGCGCGTCGAAAATGGCCTCGTGCTGCTCGATCGTCTGTTCGCCATAACCCGGTCTTGGGATGGCGAGATAGCGTCCGCGGTCCATCTGTGCCTTCGAGATGTCGACGGCTCTCCAGATCATCGGCAGGCCGCAGATCTCGGCTATGGTGCGGTGGAAGACATCGTCGAGTTGTATCGCGGTGGCATATCTGCCGCGCGATATGGCAAGCCGGTGCGCCGCCATGTTGTCTTCCAGCAATTCGCTGGCTGCCGCTGTGAACTTGGCGGCCGCGCGTCGGGCGCTTTCCATCTCCAGGGCCCGCCGGATGACATAGGCTTCTTCCAGGTCAGCCCGGCTGATCGGAGCGACATAGGTGCCGGTCTGTGCCAGGATTTTGACCAGGCCCTCGTCGCTGATGCGCTTGACCGCTTCGCGAACGGGGGTGCGAGACACCCCCAGGGCCTCCGCGATGGCGACTTCGTTGATCACCTCTCCCGGCTTCAGCTGCCCGACGACGATCAGGTTGCGGATCTTGTGGTAGATCTGATCGCGGAGCGGAAGAGCCCGATTGAGCGTCGAAGGATCCAGGTCCATTGTAAATCCGTGTCTTCGTTCACCAGAAATGGCTAGATAATACTAGAATGTCAATTGGAACGCATCCAATGGAAGCGTCGGGTGTCGGTGACACGATGTCCATAACGACCGCCGGAATCCAGCTTGCCAGAACTGTTATATTAGTGCAATAGTCATCATCCGCGGTGAGAAATTCAATCCGCAACCGAGAGCCTGGACTGAGCCGCGTGTTCAAAAGCCCGGATGTTCAAGCCAGTTCGAAGAGGGGTCGAGCTGCGTTGAAGAAACTATTATACTAACATATCGATGGCCGATACAGAGGATGATCGGCCAGCCGCCAGGAGGAACCTAGCCAGATATGACTGTCGCCGACGATTGCGCCTTGGACATGCGAGGCATCAGCAAGACGTTCCCGGGCGTGAAGGCTCTGTCCAACGTCAATTTCGCCGTAAAATTCGGTACCGTTCATGCGGTCGTGGGTGAGAACGGCGCCGGCA
Source organism: Mesorhizobium sp. M0239 (assembly GCF_040321815.1). Taxonomy (NCBI): domain Bacteria; kingdom Pseudomonadati; phylum Pseudomonadota; class Alphaproteobacteria; order Hyphomicrobiales; family Phyllobacteriaceae; genus Mesorhizobium; species Mesorhizobium sp. M0239. Next base: position 16,338 of record NZ_JAMYSG010000016.1, on the reverse strand, counting down.
AATCGACGCTCATGAAGGTCCTCAACGGATCCTACGCGCCCACCAGCGGCACAATCAGGGTCGGCGGCGCCGAGGTGCGCATGCGCCAGCCCGCCGACGCCCAGGCGCTCGGCATTCGCATGGTGCACCAGGAGATCAATCTGGTCCCCGACCTGACCGTCGCCGAGAACGTCTATCTCGGCCGCATGCCCGGCAAATGGTCCTTTCTGCGCAAGGGCGAGATGATCCGGGCGGCCGCTGCCGTCCTCGACGAACTTGGAGCGGCCATCAACCCGCGTGAACGGCTCGGCAACCTTTCTATCAGCCAGCAGCAGCTCGTCGAGATCGCCAAGGCCTACGCGGCGCAGCCCAGGATCATCGTCCTGGACGAACCGACATCCAGCCTCAGCGAGCATGAGACGGCGGCGTTGTTCCGGATCCTGCGCAAGATGCGCGATGACGGCATCGCCATCATCTACATCAGCCACCGACTGAAGGAGGTGCTCGAAATCGCCGACGAGGTGACTGTGCTGCGCGACGGCTCAATGATCGAGACGCGTCCGATCGAAGGCATAAATGCCGCTCACATGATCAGGCTGATGGTCGGTCGCGAAGTCAGCAATGTCTTCCCGAAAAGCCCGGCCGAGATCGGCAAGTCGGTGCTGCGCGTCGAACGCATCAGCGACGGCACGCGCTTCCGCAATGTCAGCTTCGATGTACGCGCCGGCGAGATACTGGGCTTGACGGGGCTGGTGGGCGCTGGCCGCACCGAGGTCGCCCGCGCAATCTTCGGCCTGTCGCGGCTTGTCGAGGGCTCGGTCAGCGTCAACGGACGCGAGGTCTCGATCAACTCGCCATCCCAGGCGGTCAGGGCAGGCATTGCCTATGTTCCGGAAGATCGCAAGGGCGACGGCGTCGTGCCTGGAATGTCGATCCGGGAAAACATCAGCCTGCCCATACTGCGCCGCCTGAGCCGTTTCGGGCGCATCAGCCGCAGCGCCGATCACTCGCTTGCCGCGGACTCGGTCAAGCAGTTTTCGATTTCACCGCCCGACGGCGAACGGCGCATCAGCCTTCTGTCGGGCGGTAACCAGCAGAAGGCGGTCATCGCCAAATGGCTTGCCGCCAAACCTTCGGCCTTGATCCTCGACGAGCCGACGCGGGGCGTCGACGTCGGCGCCAAGGCCGAGATCCACCACATCATCGGCCAACTCGTCGCCGGCGGCATGGCGGTCGTGATGATCTCGTCGGAGCTGCCCGAAATCCTCGGCGTCTGCGACCGCGTGGTGGTGATGCGCGATGGCTATGCCTCCGAGCCTCTCCTGCGCAGCGAATTGAGCGAGGAGCGCATCATGGCGCTAGCCACGGGGGAGGAGACGGCGTGACCGAAGCTGCCATGGAGATCGGCGGCGTGAACCGCAACGACCGCTTTACGCGTGGCAGCAGGCTTGTCGATGTCCTGTCGAAGGCGGGGCTGGCCTTCGCTATCCTCGCCGTGATGCTCTACGGCTCCTTCGTCAGCCCCGCCTTCTTCACATCAGGCAATTTGCTCAACGTCCTGACCTCGATGTCCATCGTCGGCATCGTCGTAGTCGGCATGACCTTCGTGCTCGTGGTCGGCGGCCTGGCCGACCTGTCGGTGCCGGCCACCATCGCCTGCGGCGCCATCCTGTCGCTCGGGCTGCAGCCGATGATCGGGCCGCTGCCGGCCTTCGTGCTGGCGGTTGGTCTCGCGGGCCTCATAGGCCTGCTCAACGGGGTCCTGGTCGGATATGTCGGCATCAATCCAATCATTGCCACGCTCGGCATTGGCACGATCGGACTGGGCATCGTCCAGGCGGCTGTCGGCGGGGTCATCGTCTATGGCAGCAATCCCGCCTCCGCCGAACTCGCCAAGGGCCGGCTGTTCGGCATTCCCGTCGTGGTGCTGATCTTCCTGGTCATTGCTCTTGTCGGCCATTTCGTCCTGTCCCGCTCCTTCTGGGGCAGATGGACGCTTGCCACCGGCGGCAATTACAGCGCCGCCGAGGCAAGTGCGGTTCCGGTGCAGGCCGTGAAGGCTGGCGCCTTCGTGATCACAGCACTCGCTTCCGGCATCAGCGGCGGCCTGCTCGGGCTGACGCTGCAGAGCGCGCGGCCGCTCATCGGCGGCGGCTACGAATTCAGTGCCATCACGGCGGTGGTGGTCGGCGGCGTGTCGATCGTCGGCGGCTTCGGATCGGTGCCACGGGCCATTGCCGGCCTCATCTTCGTGCAACTGCTGACCAACGTCATGGTGCTCGACGGTGTGCGCACGCCGATCCAGGGTTTCGTGCTCGGCATCCTGATCGTCGGCGCCGTCGGCATGGATGCGGCGCTGCGCAAGCGGGGCGTGTCGTGATGCGTTTTCTTTCGCTTGTCTCGCAGTATCGCGTCATCGTCATTCTCGGTCTGACGCTCGTCATTTCCGCGCTGGTGGTCCCCGGCTACCTCTCGGCATCGACCCTCGGCCTCGGCCTCGACCGGGCGGCGACGATCGGCCTGATCGCGATCGGCCTGACGGTGCTTTTGATATCGGGCCAGATCGACCTCTCCGGTGGCGCGGTGTTTGCCCTGGCCGGCATCGTATCGGTCATCCTGCAGCGAGAGATCGGCATCCTCCCTGCCGCGATCGTCGGCATCCTGGTCGGTACCCTGGCAGGCGCCGTCAACGGCATGCTGGTCGTCGGCCTGAAGGTGAATTCGCTCGTGCTGACGCTCGCGACGATGCTCATCTTCCGCTCGCTCGCGCACTGGATCACCAACAGCCAGCCGGTGACCGGAACCGACATCATGCTTTCCCTGGCGCTGGCCAAGATCTATCTCGATGTCTTCACCCTCCGCAGCGCGCTGTTCATCGCCCTGATCGTGCTGCTGCATTTCTGGCTGACGCGCACCATACCTGGGCGTAACGTCTTTGCGGTGGGATCCAACCCGGCGGCTGCCAAGGAAAGCGGTATCGCCTCGGACCGTATCGTCTTTCTCGGCTTTGTCTTTGCCGGCACGCTTGCCGGCCTGGCGGGGGTTCTCCAGAGCCTCGTCACCAACACCGGCTCACCCGTCTTCGGCTCGGAACTGACGGTCGCCGTCATTGCCGCGGTCGTTGTCGGCGGAACTCGTCTCGAAGGCGGCAGGGGATCCGCGCTCGGCACGCTCGGCGGCGTGCTGACAATCGGCTCGCTGACCATCGCGATGGAGTTCCAGTCCGTTCCCGCATACGTCCAGCAGGTCGTGTCCGGGCTTATCCTGATCCTGCTCGTCGTGCTCGATCGGGCCGTTACCACCAAGGGGAGGGCTCCGGGCACGCGCCCGGCGCTCGTTCGCGACAATCCAATCACTCAAGGAGGAACCACATGATTGGGAGGAAACACATGATTGGCAAGAAAAGCATGCTTCACGTCGCCGCCATGGCGGCTGTGCTGGCATCGACGGGCTGGGCCAGCGCCAAGACGGTCTGCTACGTGACGGCAGCGGATTCGCATGCCTATGCGACGCCGGCCAACAAGGCGCTTCAGGCGCGCGCCGCGGAACTCGGCATCGAGATCCTGAGCCTCAGCCAGGATTTTGATGTCCAGAAAGGCACCGAGCAGCTCAACACCTGCGTTGCGCGCAAGGTCGACGGCATCATCCTGTGGCCGCTCGACCCGCAGGCCTACATACCGGGACTGGCGCGCGCGCAGCAGGCGAACATTCCGGCGATCCTCATCAATTCGCCGATGAGCGACGATGCCAAGCCGTTCATCAAGTCGTTCACCGGGCCTGATGTCTATGAGGAAGGCAAGCTGGCGGCGGACTCGCTGAGCAAGGCGCTCGGCGGCAAGGGCTCCGTCGTCATCATCGCCGGCCAGGCCGGCAACGGCACCACGATCGGACGTGTCAGCGGCTTCACCGACCGTCTCAAGGAAACCAATGCCGACATCAAGGTGCTCGACACGGTCAATGCCGACTTCGACCAGCAAAAGGCACTGGTGGTCAGCCGCGATCTGATCACACGCTTCGGCGACCAGATCAGCGGTGTCTACGCCAATGACGACACGATGGCCCGCGGCTTCATCGACGCATGGAAGGAGGCCAACCCCTCCAAGGCCGCACCGCCGATTGTCGGCATCAATGGCCAGAAGGATGCGTTCGAATCCATCCGCACCAATGAGATGTACTCGACCATCGTCCAGTCGCCCGTCGAGGATGGCCGCCTGGCGATCAACACGATGGCCGAGATCATCGACGGGAAGCAGGTCAAGGACCGGCTGCCCATCCCGCTGACCGTCGTCACCAAGGACAACGTCAACGCGGTCGAACCCGCGTTCTGATTCAGGAAGGCCGGCCCGGTGCACTCGGGTCGGCCTCACCGCCGACGCGTTGGAGAGAGAAATTCTAATAGCGGCGACAGAATTGGAATAAACTAACTCTACAGAGTTTGTGGAATAAGCAATCTGCACTGGCGATCTGGTTTCCACCCGGACAGGACCACGCCATGCCCACTCTTTCGCATCAGCTACTCACCAAAGCAGGCATATCCGGCCGCCTTCGCCAGGCAGCGGGAGAAAGGCCATGAGCCGGGTCGTGCCAGACCGCATCAAGGTGCTCTGGTTTCTGCCTACGCATGGCGACAGCCGCTACCTCGGCACGGCCGAGGGCGGCAGATCGGTCGATCTGCCGTATCTGACGCAAGTGGCGAAGGCGGCCGACACGCTCGGCTACTATGGCGTGCTGTTGCCGACCGGCCGCTCTTGCGAGGATTCCTGGGTGATCGCATCGGCCCTCGTACCGATGACCGAGCGCTTGCGTTTCCTTGTCGCCGTGCGGCCCGGTTTGCAGTCGCCGACGCTGGCCGCGCGCATGACTGCGACGCTGGATCGCATCTCCAATGGCCGCCTGCTGATCAACGTCGTCACCGGCGGCGATCCGCTGGAGAACAAGGGCGACGGCATCTTCCTGTCGCATGCCGAACGCTATGAGGTGACGCAGGAGTTCTTGCAGATCTACAAGCGGGTGCTGAGCGGCGAGACGGTGGGGCACGAGGGCAAGCATTTCCACATCGAGGACGGCCGGCTGCTGTTTCCGCCGGTGCAGACGCCATATCCGCCATTGTATTTCGGGGGCTCGTCCGACGCTGGGTCCGTGGTGGCGGCGCAGGAGATCGACAAATATTTGACCTGGGGAGAGCCGCCAGCCGATGTCGAGCGCAAGCTGGACGGCATGCGTGAACTGGCGCAGAAGGCTGGCCGCAAGCTCTCCTTCGGCATTAGGCTGCATGTCATCGCCCGCGAAACCACCGAGGAGGCCTGGGCCGCTGCCGACAGGCTGATCAGCCGGCTCGACGACGCGACGATCGCCTCGGCGCAGAAGGTCTTTGCCCGCATGGATTCGGTCGGCCAGGCGCGGATGAGCGCATTGCATGGCGGCAATCGCGCCAAGCTCGAGATCGCCCCCAACCTCTGGGCCGGCGTCGGCCTGGTGCGCGGCGGCGCAGGTACCGCACTTGTCGGCGATCCCGACACGATCGCCGAGCGCATCGACGAGTACCGGCGCCTCGGCATCGATACCTTCATCCTTTCCGGCTATCCACATCTCGAAGAAGCCTATCGCTTCGGCGAGCTGGTGCTGCCGAAACTGCCGACCGACCATCCGGTCAAGGCAGCCGGCTCGTCCGTAAACACCGGTCCGTTCGGCGAAACCATCGCCGGCGACCACCGGCCGAAGTCGCTCGCCAGCGCCTCGTGAACTTGCTTCCTGCGTCCTCGCGGTTGCGCGTCGCCATTATTGGCGGCGGCTTTTCCGGTGCGGCGGTGGCGTGGCACCTGGCGCAAATGCCTCGACCGGAGCGCATTTCCATTTCCGTGATCGAGCCGCGACCCTGGATTGGCGGTGGCCTTGCCTATTCCAGCGAGGAACCCTCTCATCGGGTCAATGTTCCCGCGGTCAGGATGAGCATGGCTCCCGACGACCCGCAGCATTTTGCACGCTGGTTGACTGGCAGCGGAGAACTCGAACACGACCCGGATGCGATCTGGATGAACGGCGACGCTTTTCCGCGCCGGCGCGTGTTCGGTCGCTATGTTGCCGAGCATCTGGCGCAGCATCTCAATTCCGGCCTTGTCCATCATGTTGAAGGTTCCGCCACACGCGTGACACGCGATGCCAGTGGCGCGGGCTGGACCGTGCACACCTCTGCCGGACCGGTCGCCTCCGACATCGTCGTTCTAGCAGCAACGCATCCGCAGCCTGCAATTCCAGCCGCGTTGATCCACCTGACGGAAGCGCCGGGTTTCATCGCCGACCCATACGCAGCCGCGGCGCTTGCCGGGATCGGGCCGGACGCCTCGGTGCTGATCGTCGGCTCCGGGCTGACCTCGGCCGACATGGTCGCCGAACTTGACCGTCGTGGCCATCGTGGCCGCATCCTCACGCTGTCGCGCCGCGGCTTACGCTCGCGCGGACACCCCGATGTCAGGGGCGAGCCTTTTGGCGATTTTGCATCCGCGCCGGCGACGACGGCGCTCGGCCTGCTCAGGACCATTCGCGCGACGCTGGCAGCGGCAAGAGCGGCCAATGTCAACTGGCAGTCGGTCTTCGACCAGTTGCGCCTGCAGGGGCCGGTGCTGTGGGCCGCACTTGCCCCGCCGGAGCGGGCAAGGCTGGTCCGCCAGCTGCGCGTGTTCTGGGACGTGCATCGTTTCAGGATCGCCCCGCAGGTCGCCGCCGTGCTCGACCGGCGCCATGCCGCCGGTACAGTCGACACCATTGCCGCCAGGCTTGTCGCGTCGAACGATGAGGACGGCAGCCTGGCTGTCAGCTTTCAACGGCGCGGGCAGACCCGGATCGAGGCGGCGCGCTTCGCTGCCGTCATCAACACCACCGGTCCGGCTCATGGGCAGGCGCTGCAGCTGAACCCGGCGCTGAGCTCGCTGGCGGAAACCGGCTTGATCAGGACGGACCAATATGGGCTTGGCATCGAGACAGGTCTCGACAGCCGCGCGATCGGCCGGGACGGTGAGGCGGTCGCGACACTCCTGGTCGCCGGCCCGCTGGCACGAGGGACTTTCGGCGAGCTCATGGGTCTGCCGGAAGTCGCTCGCCATGCCCAGGCGGTCGCGGTTGAAATTGCCAAGCTGCTGGTAACGCTGCCGTCAGCGCAGGCCATCGGCGCCAATGCCGCGCAGGGTCCGGTCATGAGCTGACACCGGCAAACCGGGTTGGCCGAGCAAAATTGGTATTTCCGTCCCAAGAGGGGCTCAAAAACGGAAAATCCTTCTTTGTATATAGATTCTATAAACATAATAAATACCGACGAAACCGGCTGCGGTCGGATCGATCAACGAGATGGCCTGAATGGGAGACAGTTCATGGCACACGCAGAGACCGACTCGATCAAGTTTGCTTACTGGGTGCCGAATGTTTCGGGCGGCCTTGTGATCTCCAACATCGAGCAGCGCACCAACCATTCGGCCGAGTACAATCGCAAGCTGGCGCAGATCGCCGAGAAGTCCGGCTTTGATTACGCACTCAGCCAGATCCGCTTCACCGCCGGCTACGGCGCCGACGAGCAGCATGAATCGGTGGCGTTCAGCCATGATCTGCTGGCGGCGACCACAACGCTCAAGGTCATCGCGGCGATCCTGCCCGGACCGTGGAACCCGGCGCTGGCGGCCAAGCAGATCGCCACCATCAGCTATCTCACCAATGGCCGCGTCGCGATCAACCTCGTCTCCGGCTGGTTCCGTGGCGAGTTCCATGCCATCGGCGAGCATTGGCTCGACCATGACGAGCGCTATCGCCGCTCGGAGGAATTCATTCGTGCGCTGCGCGGAATATGGACCGAGGACAGCTTCACCTTCCGTGGCGATTTCTACCGCTTCAACGAATATTCGCTGAAGCCGAAACCGCCGCAGCCGCTGCCCGAAATCTTCCAGGGCGGCTCGTCGCGCGCCGCGCGCGACATGGCATCGCGGGTCTCGGACTGGTACTTCACCAATGGCAACACGCCGGCCGAGATCGCCAAGCAGGTCGACGACCTCAGGACCAAGGCGAAGGCCAATAACCATTCCGTCAAGGTTGGCGTCAACGCCTTCGCGGTCGTCCGCGAGACAGAGGATGAGGCCAGGGCGGTGCTCGCCGAAATCATTGCCAAGGCCAACCCCGAGGCGGTCAACGCCTTTGGCCATGAGGTGAAAAATGCCGGCAAGGCTTCGCCGGAAGGCGAGGGCAATTGGGCGAAATCCTCCTTCGACGATCTGGTCCAGTACAATGACGGCTTCCGCTCGAACCTGATCGGCACGCCAAGGCAAGTCGCCGAGCGCATCGCCGACCTGAAGCGCGCCGGCGCCGATCTCATCCTGCTCGGCTTCCTGCACTTCCAGGAAGAGGTCGAGTATTTCGGCAAGCATGTCATCCCGCTGGTCCGCGAACTGGAAAACGCCGAGGCGGCGGCGTCGCTGGCGGCGGAGTAGCCATCCCGCAGCCTGGCCCGCCACGGTCCGGCCAGCACACGCATGAAGGTTGCCGGCGCGCTCGATCCGTCGAGCGGCAATGAGGTTTTGCGCGCCTAATCAAGGACGATTGGAATGCCGTTGCCCAGTTATACTCTCGGAGTGATGGACGCTTCGGTCTATGCGCCGGAAGTCTTTGCGCGCGGCCTGCCGTCAAGCCCGCGGGAGCAGCAGTCCGAAGCCGGCAGCGAGGCGATCGGCTCCGTTACTGGTGTCGCCGCTCCGCTGCTTTCGCTCCAGGGCATCGGCCTGTCGTTCGGCGGCGTCGTCGCACTGGCCGATATCGACCTGTCGGTTCACCCAGGCGAAATTCGCGCCATCATCGGCCCGAACGGCGCCGGCAAAAGCTCGCTGATCAACGTCATCAGCGGCGTCTATCGGCCGGATCGCGGCCACGTCCGGCTCGACGGCACCTTCTATGCCCAGGTGCCGACGCAGCAGTTGGCTCACCTCGGTGTCGCCAGAACCTTCCAGAACCTTGCACTGTTCAAGGGTCTCAGCGTCCTCGACAATGTCGCTTCCGGCCTCGCCTACAAGGTTCGCTCCAACTTTGCCGGCCAGGTGCTCGGCATCGGCCGCTCGCGCGGCGAGCAGCGCGAAACACGCAGCCGCGCGGAACAGATCCTCGAATTTCTCGACCTCACCGCCATTCGCGACCGTCTTGTCGGCACCTTGCCTTACGGACTGCAGAAGCGTGTCGAACTGGCCCGCGCACTGGTCGCCCAGCCGCGCCTGCTTTTGCTCGACGAGCCGATGGCCGGCATGACCGCGAGCGAAAAGAGCGAGATGGCGGCTTTCGTCCGTGCCGCGCGCGATCGTTTCGCCACCACCGTGGTGTTGATCGAGCACGATGTCGGCGTCGTCATGGGCCTGTCCGACCGCATTGCCGTTCTCGACTACGGCCGCAAGATCGCCGACGCCACGCCAGACGAGGTCAGGAACGACCAGCGCGTCATCGATGCCTACCTCGGCGTCGCCTCGGACAATGAGGACGGGGCAGGCATATGATCGCCGATTTTGACTACCAGTTCTTCATCGAAGTGCTCGTCGGCGGCCTGCTCTCCGGCGTCATGTACTCGCTGGTCGCGATCGGCTTCGTGCTGATCTACAAGACCTCGGGCGTGCTCAATTTCGCGCAAGGCGCGATGCTGTTGTTCGCGGCACTCACCTTCGTCAGCCTTATCGAGCGCGGCATCCCGTTCGCGCTGGCGCTGGTGATCACTTTCGCCATCATGGTCGCCATGGGTGTCGCCATCGAGCGCACGGTGCTGCGGCCGCTGACCAACAAGCCGCCGATCACACTGTTCATGGCGACGCTCGGCCTGTCCTACATCATCGAGGGCGCCGCCCAGCTGATCTGGGGCACGCAGGTCCACGGCCTCGATCTCGGCATCGAGGACGTGCCGCTGGAAATCGGCGGCGTGCTGATCAGCCAGTTCGACATTTTTGCCGCAGTGGTTGCCGCCGGCATGGTCCTCTTGCTGTCGCTGTTTTTCCGCTACACCCGCATCGGCCTCTCCTTTCGCGCCGTCGCCGACGATCAGTTCGCGGCCCTCGCGGTCGGTCTCAGGCTGCCGCTGATCTGGGCCACCGTCTGGGCTGCTGCCGGTCTTGTCGCACTGGTGGCGGGATTGCTCTGGGGTGCGCGCCTCGGTGTGCAGTTCTCGCTGTCGCTGGTGGTGCTCAAGGCGCTGCCGGTGCTGGTGCTCGGCGGCTTCGATTCCATCCTCGGTGCCATCGTCGGCGGGTTGCTGATCGGCGCCAGCGAGAAGCTCGCCGAGGTCTATATCGGCGACTATTTCGGCGGCGGCATCGAGAGCTGGTTCGCCTATGTCGTCGCGCTGGTCTTCCTGCTGATCCGTCCTTCCGGCCTGTTCGGCCAGAAGCTCGTCGAGAGGATCTGAGCCATGACGGCCATAACAAGCGATTTCTCGTCCGCGCCGGTGCTGCCGAAATGGGTCGTGCCCGTGTTGCTGCTCGCCTTCGCCTATGGCGTCGTGCCGCTGATCGGCTCGAGCTATCTGTTCGAGGCCATCCTGCTGCCGTTCCTGGCGCTCAGCCTCGCCGGCGTGGGCTTGAACATCCTGACCGGCTATGCCGGCCAGGTTTCGCTGGGTAGTGCTGCCTTCATGGCGGCGGGCGCCTTCGCCGCCTATAATTTCAACCTGCGCGTCGAAGGCCTGCCGCTGATCGGCAGCATTTTCCTGGCCGGCATCGTCGCCGCCGCGATCGGCATCGTCTTCGGCCTGCCTAGCCTGCGGCTCAAAGGCTTCTACCTCGCGGTTTCGACGCTCGCCGCGCAGTTCTTCGTGCAATGGGCGCTGACCAAGTTCAGCTGGTTCTCCAACAACTCGGCTTCCGGCGTCATCGACGCGCCGAGATTGTCGATTTCAGGCTTCGCGCTCGACGGCGCCATCGGCCGCTATCTCTTCGCGCTAACCATCGTCACCGTGCTGACCTTCCTCGCCCATCGGCTGGTCTCGTCGCAGACCGGGCGCAACTTCATCGCCATCCGCGACAATGAAACCGCTGCCCGCATCATCGGCATCCCGGTGCTGAAGACCAAGCTGCTGGCCTTCGCCATCTCGTCCTTCATCATCGGCGTCGCCGGCGTCATCTGGGCCTTCGCGTATCTGCGGACCGTCGAGCCGGATGGCTTCGACCTCGACCGGTCGTTCCAGATACTGTTCATCATCATCATCGGTGGCCTGGCTTCGATCCGCGGCGCATTTTTCGGCGCCGCCCTCATCGTGGTCTTCCCGCTCGCTCTTTCGCGCCTCGGCGGCTTCCTGCTTGGCGATCTTTTCGATTCGGGCGTGCTCGACATGAGCCAGCGCATCGTGCTGGGCGCGCTCATCATCCTGTTTCTGATCCTTGAACCCGACGGGCTGGTGGCGCTGTGGGACAGGGTCCGAAGACGGCTCCTGTCCGCCTGGCAGTCGACTTGAGCTGACGCATCCGAAAATGAACCAGAGGCCGAACCCAAGACGGCCCATACCGGGAGTACCTCAACCATGAATTTCCTGAACACAATCAAGGCGGCGGCGCTGTCCGCGGCGATGATCGTGTCGGTGGCCTTGCCCGCCGCGCACGCCGACGAACAGTATTTCCCGCTGCAGAGCTATCGTGTCGGGCCGTATGCGGCCGGCGGCACCGGCTTCTTCGGCGGCTTCATCGATTATCTCAACCTCATCAACATCCGCGACGGCGGCGTCAACGGCGTCAAGCTGACCTGGGACGAATGCGAGACCCAGTACGAGGTCGAGCGCGGCGTCGAATGCTACGAGCGGCAGAAGAGCCATGCCGGTGCCGCCGCCTGGAACCCGCTCTCGGTCGGCATCGCCTACGCCATGATCGACCGCATCACCGCCGACAAGGTGCCGCTGATCACCGTCAACCACGGCCGCACCGATTCCACAGATGGACGCGTTTTCCCCTACGTCTTCCCGCTGCTGCTCAATCCTTACAGCGAGACATCAGGCATCGTGAACTACATCGCCTCCAAGGAAGGCAGCATCGACAGACTGAAGGGCAAGAAGATCGTCGTGCTCTATCACGGCTCGCCTTACGGCAAGGAAACCATCCCGATCTATGAATTGCTGGCGCAGAAATACGGCTTCACCGTGCAGCAGATCGAGGTGCCGCATCCCGGTAACGAGCAGCAGTCGCAGTGGCTGACGATCCGCCGCGCCAAGCCGGACTTCGTCGTCCTGCGCGGGTGGGGCGTGATGAACCCGGTGGCGTTGAAAACGGCGGTCAAGGTCGGCTTTCCCGTCGATCACATCGTCGGCAATGTCTGGTCGAACTCGGAAGAGGATGTCATCCCGGCCGGCGACGCCGCCAAGGGTTACACCGCCATCACCACCCAGGCTTCCGGCAACTCCTACCCGGTGGTTCAGGAGATCGTGAAGACGGTCTACGGCGCCGGCAAGGGTAACCTCGAAGACAAGGCGCGTATCGGCTCGGTCTACCACAATCTCGGCATCGTCAACGGCATCCTCAATGTCGAGGCGATCCGCGTCGCGCAGGAGAAGTTCGGCCACCGCACGCTGACCGGCGACGAGGTCCGCTGGGGCTTCGAGCACCTCAAGCTTGATCCGGCCAAAGTCGAGGCGCTTGGCGCCAAGGACCTGTTCCACTCGATCAATGTCAGCTGGGACAATCACGAAGGCGAGGGCTACGTGACCTTCCAGCAGTGGGACGGCAAGAAGTGGAACGTCGTCTCCGACTGGATCGCGCCGGACTGGGCGCTGCTGCGGCCAATCATCGAGAAGTCCGCCGAGGCCTACGCCGCCGAGAAGGGCATCAAGCTGCGCACCGCGGATGATGCCAACGCAGTGACCACCAACTGATCAGGGCAGAGCCGGGCGCAGCGGATAGGGTTCCGCAGCGCCCGGCCTGTTCGGTTCATCGAACCACAAAATGAGAGCCCCATGCCGGACGATGACGTCATTCTTGCCGTGGATACGGTTCATGCCACCTACAACCACGCCATCACGGCGCTGCACGGCGTCAGCTTCGAACTTCGGCGCGGCCAGATCCTGGCATTGCTTGGCGCCAATGGCGCCGGCAAGACCACGACGCTCAAGGCCGTCTCCAATTTGCTGCCGGCCGAGCGTGGCCAGGTCAATGCAGGCACCATCCGCTATGAAGGCTCGGATGTCTCGCGCCGCAAGCCGGGCGATCTCGTGCGCGCCGGCCTGGTCCAGGTGCTGGAAGGCCGGCATTGCTTCAAGAGCCTCACCGTCGAGGAAAATCTGGTTGCCGGCGGCATTGGCCGCAGTGGCCGCCGCGCCGAGATCAACGAAGATCTCGAGCGGATCTACGGCTATTTCCCGAGGCTCAGGGAAAAGCGCCGGACATCGTCCGGCCTGACTTCTGGCGGCGAACAGCAGATGACCGCCATCGGCCGGGCGCTGATGTCGCGGCCGCGCCTGCTGGTCCTCGACGAACCGTCGATGGGTCTCGCCCCGCTCATCGTCCAGGACATCTTCCAGACGCTCAGAAAGCTGAACCGCGAGACCGGCCTGTCGATCCTGGTCGCCGAGCAGAATTCGGCGGTGGCGCTCCGTTATGCCGACCACGCCACTGTGCTCGAAAACGGCGTCTCCGTTCTCACTGGTGCGGCCGCCGAGCTTCGCCAGCGCGAGGACATCAGGGCCTTCTACCTCGGTCAATCGACCGCCGGGCAACAGCCTTCGCCCGCCGTCAAACCAGCCCATCTCCATGCCGTTGCCTGAAATGAAATCCCAAGGAGCAGTGAAATGACCGTTTCGACCGTCAAGACCGACCAGGCTTCCGCCGCCGTGCCGGCAGTCGCAAGACCGACCGCGCCGGCGCACATCATCAAGGACGCCGCCGAGGCGATTGCTATCGCCCACGCGCTCGCCGCCGAATTCGTCAAGGACTCCTCAAGGCGCGACCGCGAGCGGATCTGGCCGGTTGCCGAACTCGATGCCTTTTCGCAAAGCGGCCTGTGGTCGATCAACGTGCCCAAGGCATTCGGCGGGCCGGAATTGTCCTATGCGACGCTGGCGAAGGTGATCGAGATCATCTCGGCGGCCGATTCCTCGATCGGCCAGATTGCCCAGAACCATCTCGGCGTGGTCGCCGCCATCCGCACCGTGTCCGACGCGGACCAGCAGAAGCTGCTGTTTGCCGAAGCGTTGAAAGGCACGCGGTTCGGCAACGCCTTTTCCGAGTTCGGCTCCAAACGCGCCGCCGATTTCGAAACCCGCTTCACCGATGCCGGCGACCATGTCGTCGTCAATGGCCGCAAATTCTATTCGTCCGGCGCGCTGCTCGCTCATCTCGTGCCGATCGTCGCGCTCGATGACCAAGGCCGTGCCTGGTATGCGATCGCCGACCGCGGCGCGCCCGGCCTGACCGTCATCGACGATTGGTCGAGCTTCGGCCAGCGCACGACGCTGTCCGGCACCGTCATCATCGACAACGTCAAGGTGCCGAAGACGCATCTGGTGCCAGGCTACAAGGGTTTTGACAGGCCAACCGCCGACGGCGCCATCTTCCAGATCATCCAAGTGGCGGTCGACACCGGCATCGCCCAGGCAGCGATCGACGAGACGGTCAATTTCGTCAGGACCAAGAGCCGAGCCTGGATCGACAGTGGCGTCGACAATGCCTGGGACGATCCCTACACCATCCAGGCCATCGGCGACCTGACGCTGCGCCTGCACGCGGCGCAGGCGCTGCTGGAAAAGGCCGGCCTGGCAATCGACCGGGCGGTGATCGAGCCGACCGCCGACACGGTGGCGCACGCCCAGATCGTCACCGCCGAGGCAAAAATCCTGTCGACCGAGATCGCCATTGCCGCCACCAACAAGCTGTTCGAACTTGCGGGGACCCGCTCAACGCTGGCCGAACACAATCTCGACCGGCATTGGCGCAACGCGCGCACGCACACGCTGCACGATCCGGTGCGCTGGAAATATTCGATCCTCGGCAAATATTTCCTCAACGGCGAAAACCCGCCGCTGCACGCCTGGAGCTGATTTCTCACCGGCGGGCGAGAGGCTCGCCACAGCAAAATTTTTCGGCCACTATACCCCAAGAGGTTCACTGCCATGTCAAATCCAACAGTCGTCGGCTTTTCCGGCAACATCACCCGGCCGTCAAAGACGCGCGCCTTCGTCGATCTGGTCACCAGGGACATCGCCGCCAGCCACAGCCTGTCGGCGAGCACCTATGATATCGAGGACCTCGGTCCGTCGCTGGGAACGGCGAAATGGGCCCGCGATCTCGACGGCCAGGCGCGCGTGATCCTGGAGGAAATCCTCGCCGCCGACGTGCTCGTCGTCGGCTCGCCGACCTACAAGGGCAGCTATACCGGCCTGTTCAAGCACTTCTTCGACCTGATCGATCCGGCAGCGCTGCGGGGGAAGCCCATCGTGTTGACGGCGACCGGCGGTGGCGAGCGCCACGCCTTGATTGTCGAACATCAGCTGCGGCCGCTGTTCGGCTTCTTCGAGGCCTTTGCGCTGCCCACCGCCGTCTACGCCACCGACAAGGATTTCACCGACGGCGTGCTACACTCCGAGGCGATCCTTAAGCGTGCCGCGCAGGCGGTCGACGAGGTCGGCTTCGTGCTGGCCAACCGCTCGGCAGGCAGGATCGCCGCCGAATAGACGCCGTCGGCGGATTACGCCGCAATCGAAATTCGCGTAGTGATTGATCTCGCTTACGCAATTTACGACTGCCCGCTAAAAACGTTCCTGTCTGATTCGTCTGGGACAGGAACGTCATGAGCAAAGCCCTCACATCCTTCGCATTGGTCGCCGTGCTGACCGCCTTGCTCATGGCGTTGAGCCTGGCTGTCGCCAGGCACGGCTATCCCTATGGTGCCATCGGCGTCAGGCGCCTTGACAGCATCGCCGACGCCGGCGTGTTCATCCCGATTGCCGCTGTCTATTTCTTCAGCGCAATGCTGATGATGATCCTGCCGATCAGGGCGGCCGGCATCGTCCTGACCCATGCCGCCGACGCCCTCTTCTGGACCGTGATCGCCCTGTTTGCGACCATCGTCGGCTGTCTTGTCGCCAGATGGGCGTTCGGGCAGGGCAGCGCCGTGTGGGCATTGCTGAACTGGCGGTTCCTGTTTGCGGCGGCGATCGTCGGTTGTCACTTCGTCATGAACGAGCTGCGCCGCAACGTGCTGCTGCGCAGCCTGTTCTTCGTGGTCTTTGCCGCCGCGACGCTGGCCTGCCTGTTCTGGTCGTTCACGCTCTGACCGGATCGCACTGCCGCCGGCTAGAGCGTTTCATATTTTGACGGAAGCGTAGCCTGCGTTTTCGAAGTAGTTCTTGCATTCGGCTGCCTCGATGGTTTCGACGAG